>NZ_JBJXIB010000086.1:0-25695 GCF_046115965.1 Janthinobacterium sp. CG_23.3
CTCTCGAAGCCACGAAAATCAAGACCAAAACCCCATAAACACATGACCCTGAAACCATGCTGACGGCGCGCTAAATCCTTAAGTTCGGTGGATTGGGGCGCCGGGGCAGGAGAAAATCCACTATTAAAGGCATTCTTATATCCGTTAAGTGGAAACAATATACAACGCATGTAGTGGCTGATCATCTTGCCGATTCCGCCGCGCCAAACAAACATGCGTCGGCGCTGCCCGCTGTGTAAATCTCGACAATTGCTGGACGAACCCGATTCCACGCAATCCCGCAAACCACAAGCCGCATGTCCGCTCTTGACCGGATGCTGCCTATCATACGCGAAACCTGAATGGTCGTTATTTTAAGACGTCCTCCACGTATGCCGGCGCGTCGGAATTGCTTCGCCTATCGCCTCATTGTCATCCGATCACACGTCGCCGCAGGGCCATTGTTTTACGGCAGCCATCTTCACATTAAATGCAATTGCGAATGCTTCGCATTCTCTGTAAGATGGGCTCGCGCCAACTTGCGCCCGCTGCCCGACAACCGCGCCGGCGCGCCCGGCGTCTTCGATCCATCGCCCTCTGAAAGTCCCGCAACATGTCCATCCGCCCCGCCCCCGTTGCCGCTGCTTATCCTGCTGTCCCTGGCCTACGCGCCGCATGCCGCGCTGGGCCAGGAGACTGACAAGGTGATGCAGACGGTACACGTCACCAGCGCCCGCGCCGACGGCTTCGTGCCGAAGACCACCGAGGCGGGCAGCTTCCGCGGCGCCGGCATCATGGACGTGCCCTCGACCGTCAACGTGGTCACGCGCGAGGTGCTGGATTTGCAGGCGGCGGCCGGCCTGTACGACGCGCTGCGCAACAGCGCCGGCGTGACGCGCCAGCAGAACGGCGGCGACACCTGGGACCAGTTGGTGATCCGCGGCATCGGCGTGGAAAAACGCACCAACTACCGCCTGAACGGCTCGCTGCCGGTGATGAACTTCTCGCAGGTGCCGATGGAGGACGAGGAAAGAGTCGAGGTGCTGAAGGGCGCGTCGGCGCTGTACTACGGTTTCACCTCGCCGGCCGGCGTGGTCAACTTCGTCACCAAGCGCGCCGGCGCCGCCCCGGTCGGCACGCTCGGCCTGACGCTGGACGGCAAGGGCAGCGCGGTCGCCAGCGCCGACGTCGGCCGCCGCCTGGGCGAACAGAAGCAGTTCGGCGTGCGCGTCAACGCCGCCGGCGGCACGCTTGGCTCGCACCTCGACAAGGTTGGCAACGGCAACCGCGGCTTCGCCTCGGCCGCGCTGGACTGGCGCGTCAACAGCCGCCTGCTGTTCAAGGCCGACCTGGAATACGACCGCCGCCGCGTCACCGAGCAGGCCGGTATCGCGCTGCCGGCCGCCGTCAACGGCGTCATCGCGCTGCCGCGCGCCGTCGACGCCAGCCACCTGGTCGGGCCGGACTGGGCCAAGTTCTCGGCAACCAGCCGCAACGCGCTGCTGCGCGCCGACTGGACCGTGGGCGAGAACTGGGCGTTGCTGGTGGAAGCGGGCCGCTCGGAAACGGCGCGCGAGCGCAACCTGCCGATTTTCCGCCTGGCCAACGCGGCCGCGCTGGCCACCGGCGCCGGCCGCATCACCGGCAATATGCAGCATCAGGAGACCGGCTCGACCATGCTGCGCGCCGAGCTGGCCGGCAGCTTGACGACCGGCCCGCTCAAGCACGAGCTGACCGTCGGCGCGACGCGCACCGACAAGTTCCAGGACCCGATCTACCAGCGCAATTACACGATCGCCGCGCAGAACCTGTACCAGCCCGTGCCGGTCACGGCCGTGACCTTCGGCGCGGCGCCGACCAGCCCGACCACGGCCGCGCTCGACACGCGCGACGGCGGCCTGTACGCGCTCGACCGCATCGGGTTTTCGCCGCAGTGGCAAAGCGTGGTCGGCGTGCGCCGCGCCAGCTACCGGAGCCACCAGGGCGGCAGCGACTACGACGTCAGCAAAACCACGCCGATGCTGTCGGCCATCTACAAGCCGTCTGCCGCGCTGTCGTTCTACGCCTCGGCGGCGCAGGGGCTGGAGGAAGGCGAGGCCGGCCCGGCCGGCAGCGTCAACCAGGGCGAACGCCTGGCGCCCGGCGTCAGCCGGCAAAAGGAGCTGGGCGCGCGCTGGCTCAGCGACGCCGGCACGCTGGTGTCGGCGGCGCTGTTCGACATTCAGCGTCCCGGCTATTACACCAACGCCGACGGCGTCTTCGTGGCCGACGGCAAGCAGCGTTACCGCGGCCTGGAAATGGCGACCCAGGGCAAGCTGACACGCCGGTTGTCCTGGCAAACCTCGGCCCAGTTGCTCAACCCCGAGTTCCGCAACGTTGGCGCGGCCTATGACGGCAAGGCGCCGGAGAACGCCTCGCGCCGCACCGCCAGCGCCTTCCTGTCGTACGAGCTGCACGCGCTGCCGGGGTTGTCGCTGAACGCCGGCGCGTACTACAACGGCCCGCGCCCAGTGGACGACTTGAACCAGGCTTCGTTGGGCGGGGTGACGCTGCTCAGCGCCGGCGCCCGCTACGTCGGGCGGACGATGGGCCGGCGCACGGTGTGGCAAATCAACGTCGACAACGCCGCCGACAAGCAGTACTGGGCCGGCGCCGGCACCCGCCTCGCCGCAGGCATGCCGCGCTCGGTCAAGCTGAGCGTGCAGGTGGACCTGTAAGGGCCGCGCGGAAATTGCTTTGGCGGCTGTTCCGTGGCAGCATAGCTCATCTGCACCGCAGAGCCGTCGATCTCCGACCGGCTTCGGCCGGCGACAAAGGAAGCCCATGAACCGCAGCACGCTGCTGGCAGCGCTCCTGACCACGACGTTGTGCGGCGCCGCGCTGGCCGAGCCGGTGCCGCCGCCGGACTGGAAGCCCGATCCGATGCAGGCGGTGGCGCTGCCGGTCAAGCCGGCGACCAGGCTGGCGCTCGGGCGATTCACCGTCAGCTTGGCGAAAACCACGCTCAAGCAGGTGCGCGACGCGCTCGGCGCCGGCAAGATCGAGGAAAGTGCCGGCGACGGCCGCTCCTGGCTCTGCTACACGGTGCAAACCGGCGCCGCGCCGGAGCGCCTGTGGCTGGTGGCCGACGGCGCGCTCGGCGGCCCCGAGCACCGCGTGACGCTGCTGCACGCGCTGCAATTGCCCGCCCTGCTGCCCTCGCCTCGCTGTCCTCTGCTGCCGCGGCGTTTCCTGCCGGCGCGCTTCAACAAGGACTTGTGGCTGAAACAGCCGTCGCTAAAGGTGACGCAGGCGTTCGGCCAGCCGTCGGTCAACGCCGACGCGCGCTGGTCGTACGCGCACACGGCGAAAACCACCACGGCGGGCAAGGATGGCGCGCCGCAGCTGGAGGTCAGCAACCGGGTCGAGGCGCAGATCAGGGATGGCGCGATCAGCGCCATTATTGCGACGCAAACCAGCGTGGAGTAAACCAGCGGCAAGGGCCGGGGTCAGCCCCTCATGCCGCTAAGTGAAGCTTCCGTGGGTCGGATTGGCGGAACGCGTAATCCGACGCCGAGCCGCTGCCGACGCTACGAAAATCCTTCACTTAGCGGCGTTAGTTGTGCCGCAGCGTATAGGTCCAGTCCAGGCTGCCGCTGCCGCCGACGAAGATGATGTCGGCGCTGGCCGCGCTGCCGCGCAGTTTGGCTTTGATGTCGCGCGGCGGCTTGTCGTACACGCGCCCGCTCTCCGGGTTGAAGACGACGCTGCGCACGATGATGTCGCCGGCCACTTCCCGCACCAGGCAGTGCGATTCGCCGGCGGTGGCGTGCTTTTGTTGCTCCACCTGCGCCGCCTGCTCCAGCATCGACGCCTGCTGCGCCTCCATGAATTTGAGTTCGATGCCCAGCTTGGCGATCGACTTCAGCGCCGGCGCCACCGTCAGCGCCATCTTGTGGAATAGCGGCACCTGCTCCGGCTGCAGCAGCAGTTGGTGCTTGCGCACCTTGTCGGCCAGCATCAGATAATTGCGCACGTCGAGCGGCTCGCTGACCAGGTCGATCTCGTGCTGGACCTTGACGACGGCGCGGGCGAAGCCCTGCGCGCGCACCCGCAGTTCGGCGATTTTACGGTCCAGCCTGGCCATGTCCGGCACCAGCGCGTACACCAGCATTTCGGTCTGCTTGCGCGGGCCGGCGCTGTCGATCCGCACGGCGCGCCCGGCGATGGCGCAGCCCTCGGCGACGCCCACCACCACCTCGTCGGCGATGATTTCGCAATTGCTGGCGTGGCCGACCACGACCCGGCTGCCGGAGATGACGCAGCTTTCGGCGCGCTCGACGTGCACCGCGCCGTCGCTCGTTTGCAGCACCGAGCCGGAGGCGACGCCCTTGACGACGATGTCGCCGTGGGCGTTGAGGGCGGTGCCGCCGATCAGGTTGCTCAGCAAGGTGATGCTGCCGCCGTGCGAGTGCAGGTGGCCGAAGACGTCGCCGTGCACCGTGATGTCGCTGCCGTCGACGCTGCGCTGCTCCTGCACTTCGCCGAATTCCTCGTACTCGGCGCGCAGCTTCAGGTTGCCGGTGGTGCGGCTGCTGACGCCGTCGCGGCTGACGATCTTGACGCCGATCGAGATCACGCCGTCGCCGTCGACGTTGACGAAGCCGTCCTGTAGCGCAACCAGGAACTGTTCGCCGCGCACGCGCTCCAGTACCGTGCCTTCGCCGGCCAGCGCCGCCAGTTCGACTTCCGCCGGCGCCGGCGCCGGCAGCGCCTCGCCCGACAACTCGTAGCCCGGCAAGCCCGGCGCGCTGGGCACCTTCTTGAGCAGGCGGGCGTTCTTTTTCACCTGCGGAAAGCGGTTTTTGAAGGTCAGCAGGTCGAGGCGGCCGTCGGCCGTCTCGCGCGGCGCGTCGTCGCGGTGCATGTCGGCCGAGACTTCGACGATGGCGGCGTCGCGCCCCGGCGTCGGCTCGAACCGGCGCGCGACGACGATGCGCTCGACCTTGCCCGAGGCGATGATGGCGCGCACGGCCGCGGCGTCGATGCCGAAGCACACGCCCTTGCCCCACATGTCGGCGACGAATTCGTCGAAGTCGAGGCTGGCCGGGCGCGCCGCCACCTTGCTGCCGTCGGGCAGTTCGAGCGCCTCCAGGAACTGCGCCTCGAAATAGTATTCGGCAACCCCATGCCGGATCTTGACGAGCTTGTAGAGCGCGCGCCGCGGCGGCGCGAACTGGCACAGCGCGTCGGCGAAGCGGATCAGCGCCTCGCCGTTGGCCGCGCGCGGCAACGCCGGGCCGTGGTTGTAGAGCGCCTTGATGAAGGCGGCGTAGTCCAGGCCGGCGAAGTACTGGTTCGACTGGAACACCTGCCCGACCGCCGCCAGCAGCGCAGGCGCCGCCACGGCGGGGTCGATATACACGCCGTCGCCGCGCCGCAACAGGCCCGGCGGCAGCACGCCGACGCCGCCCGGCGCGCCAACGGCGCGGCTGTCCGTCACGATCGAGTCATCCGACATCAGCGTCCTCCGCGTTCAGGCAGGCCGAGTATAACGATGCCACGTTGTCAATTTTATCGAACAAGTTGATTCCATGGTCAACATTCCGGCGCACGACCACCTTGCACGCAATAAATTAATCTTACACGCAAGCCAAATGGAGTTGGGAATAATTGAAGGAATAAGCAGGCGGCGCGTGCGCCGCGTCAAAGGCCGCGCATGCCAAGTGGGCGCGATTTTCGTTGGTCGGGTCGACCCGCCAGGGCGCGAGCCGGCAACGTTGGCTCGCATCCCGCCCGTTCCGCCGCGGCCAAGCTAGCGGCGCGGCGGCGTCGAGTAGATGTCCTGGCCGGCTTCGTTGATCTGGCGGCGCAGGTCGCGCCGCTCGTCCGGCGTCAGGCGGCCATTGCGACGCGAAGCGTCGGCCCGTTCCTGCATCGCGCGGCGCTGCTCGTCGGCGCGGCCGTCGCGCTGCTCGCCGCGCTCGCGGCTGTCGTTGTTACTGCGCTGGACTTCGTCGCGGCGCTGCGGGACGGGAGCATCGCCGGCCGCGCCGGCGAGACCGCCGCCCAACAGCGACGCGGCAACCAACACGGCGGCAACGGAGGAGTGAACGCAAAAGAGCGCGCGGGCGGCGGCGTGACTGTTTTTGGGTTCGATTTTCATTGTGTTCCTCTTCCGCGATGCCGGGTAAAGATATAAGCTTTAATTCCACTGATGCCCCAGTGTATGATGCTTTACACGGGGCAGTAAGAGCAAATGGGTAAAGTTTGTAACACATTGTAATGGGTCGCCGCGCGCGTTCTCCGACGAGCGCCGAGACGTTACCATAGCAACTTAGATCTGACAACACGACAACCAAATGACCACAACTTCGACGACCAATTCCGCCAACTTGACAACGACGCAGACCAGCAATGGCCACCAGGCCAAGATTATGGTGGTCGACGACGACGTGCGTTTGCGCGATCTGCTGCGCCGCTATCTGACCGAACAGGGTTTCAACGTCTTCACCGCGGAAAGCGCGACGGCGATGAACAAGCTGTGGCTGCGCGAGCGCTACGACCTGCTGGTGCTCGACCTGATGCTGCCGGGCGAGGACGGCCTGTCGATCTGCCGCCGCCTGCGCGGCGCCGGCGACCAGACCCCGATCATCATGCTCACCGCCAAGGGCGAGGACGTCGACCGCATCGTCGGCCTGGAAATGGGCGCCGACGACTACCTGCCCAAACCATTCAACCCGCGCGAGCTGGTGGCGCGCATCGGCGCCGTGCTGCGCCGCAAGGGTCCCGACGAAATCCCCGGCGCGCCGTCGGAGACGCCGCAGACCTTCGAGTTCGGCAATTTCATCCTCGACCTGGGCACCCGCACGCTGAAGAAGAGCGGCGAGACGGTGCCCCTGACCACCGGCGAATTCTCGGTGCTGAAGGTGTTCGCGCGCCACGCGCGCCAGCCGCTGTCGCGCGAGAAGCTGATGGAACTGGCGCGCGGGCGCGAGTACGAGGTGTTCGACCGCAGCCTGGACGTGCAGATTTCGCGGCTGCGCAAGCTGATCGAGCCGGACCCGTCCAGCCCGCTGTACATCCAGACCGTCTGGGGCCTCGGCTACGTCTTCATCCCGGAGGGGCAGCCGCGCTGATCGGCGGCGCGCATGAAGCACCTTCCCGTCATTAGTCTGGCGCGCCTGAAAAGCGGCCTGTTTTGGCGCACCTTTTTCCTGCTCAGCGTGCTCACCACGCTCAGCATGGCCGCCTGGATCGCCATGATCAGCGTGGTCCAGCGCGAGCCGCAGGCGCAGCAGATTGCGGCCCAGGTCATTTCCGTCGTCACCATCACGCACGCCGCGCTAACCCACTCGGCGCCGGAGTTGCGCAAGGAATTGCTGTTCGAACTGGTCAGCAACGAGGGCATCCGCGTGCTGCCGCTGGAACCCGACGACAAGGTCGAGCCGCCGCCGGACAACTGGCTGATGCCCGAAATCGTCGCGATGGTCAAGGACAAGCTGGGCGACGATACGCGCTTCTCGGCGCGCGTCAACAGCGTCCCCGGCTTCTGGGTCAGCTTCAAGATCGACGACGACGAATACTGGCTGATGCTCGAACGCGAGCGCATCCGCGGCCTGACCGGGGTGCAGTGGCTGGGCTGGGCCAGCCTGGTGTCGCTGTTGTCGCTGCTGGGCGCGGCCGTCATCTCGAACCGCATCAATCTGCCGCTGGCGCGCCTGACGGTGGCGGCGCGGGCGATCGCCGCCGGCAAGGCGCCCGAGCCGCTGCCCGAGAGCGGGCCGATTGAAATTATCGAGGCCAACCGCAGCTTCAACCAGATGGTCGACGACCTGCGCCAGGTCGAATCGGACCGCGCGGTGATCCTGGCCGGCATCTCGCACGACCTGCGCACGCCGCTGGCGCGCATGCAGCTCGAAGTCGAGATGGCGCGCCTGTCCGACGAGGCGCGCGAGGGCATCCAGTCCGACATCGCGCAGATGGACGCGATCATCGGCCAGTTCCTCGACTACGCCAAGCCGACCGAGACGGCCAGCTTTACCAGCGTCGACGTCAGCGCGCTGCTGGCCGACAGCGCGCGCGAGGCGATGCGCATACCCGACATGGCGGTGACGACGGCGATCGCGCCGGACGCCCACGTGATGGGCAACGCCACCGACTTGAAACGCGTGATCAACAACCTGATCGAGAACGCCCGGCGCTACGGCCGCAGCGCCGACGGCGAGCGCATCGAGGTCGACATCGGCTGCCACCTGAAGAGCGTGCACGGGGCGCGCCGCGTCGTCATCGACGTGCAGGACCACGGCCAGGGCGTGCCCGACAGCCAGATCGAACAATTGCTGAAACCGTTCACGCGGATGGACACCGCGCGCGGCCAAGCCAACGGCGCCGGGCTTGGCCTGGCCATCGTCGAGCGCGTGCTGCTGCGCCACGGCGCCGAACTCCATCTGAGCAACCGCGCCGGCGGCGGCCTGCGCATCCAGATCACCATGCTGGCGGCCTGAGCGAAGCCTGGCCCCGGGCCGGAGCCCCGTGAACGGGCCGCGCCGATGGCCGCCCGGCTATTCGGCCAGCATTTTGCTCATCAACATCTCGGTGGCGCCATAGCCGTACAGCGAATCGCTTTCCAGGCCGGGCGTATCGTAGGGCACCGACTCCTCCCGCTCCAACTTGCCGGGATCGGCGTCGGAATAGGTGGCGCGCCAGGCCCGCTTGAGCATGTCGGCGCGGCGGATGAACGATGGAATCGGCCAGGCCTCGCGCTCCCACCCGTCGGACACGCCGATCACCGGCCAGCGCTCGTTGACCAGGCCCAGGTCGCCGGTGCGCAGGCGCCGGATGGCCTGGTGCGGCTGCAAGCGCTCCAGCTCGGCCAGGGCCGGCAGCGCGTCGCGTTTCGGCCCAAACAAATACGCCAGGATAATGCGCCCCGACGGCGCCATGCGGGCCACCACGCCGACGGCGTAGCCCCCACCCTTCAACGGTACGGCAAACCAGGTGCCCTCTCGGTACGGCAACAACTTCATTCCAACCCCTCTCTTATTCGACAACTAGGCGGAACAATACGCCAGGATGGAAAATCGCGTCGCAGCGCACTACTCGTACTGGAACTGGGCGACGATCGGACCGGCCTTGAACAGCGCGTCCTTGAGCTCCTTGTCGAGCCGGTTGTCGCGCCGGCGCATCCATTCCAACAGCATCGCGGCCTGCCTGCGGCAGACGTCGCCGCGTTGCGCCAGCACGCGGCGCAGCTCCGGATCCGTACACGCCTCGAAGCGCTGGTTGCACAAATCCAGCGCGGCCAGCTCCTCGGCCAGCGTGGCGATGGCGCGGTGCATATCCAGCGTCGGCGCCGGCAAGGCGGCGCCCGCTTCCTGCAATTCCTCTTGTGACATACAGCACTCCCTCAGTTGGCATGAGGCGCATTCTCCACCGCCGGCGCGTAAACCTCAAGCGGCACACATGTTGTAATTCGGCCCACCGCGGGCGCGGCGGCGGGCCGTTCGTGATAAGCTTCGGCTTCGCTAGGGGTCCTGGGAACGCTGTTTCCGGGTGAGAGATACCCTCCGTACCTGATCTGGATAATGCCAGCGAAGGAAAGCGCAAAGTCCCCCTCCTTTGATTGCTCCTGCGCTGGCCCCGGCCGAACAAGCAGCTTGTCGGCAGCGCCGACCTGAACCACGAGCATATTATGTCTACACCGAATTTATCGATTTCCCTTATCGCGCTGGCGATCCTGCAAGCTTTCGCCGCGCCCGCCTCGGCCCAGTCGGCCCAGCAGGAGATGCCGGAAGTGGTCGTCACCGGTAACCGCGCCGGCGCCGCCGGCCGCGCCTCGGTGGCCGGCTTTTCCGACGCGCCGCTGCTGCAGACGCCCGCCTCGGTCAGCGTGGTCTCGCGCGCCCAGATGCAGGACTTGCAAATCCGCTCGACCAGCGACGCGATGAAGTTCGACGCCAGCGTCAACGATTCCTACAACGCCGTCGGTTACGCCGAGCAGTTCTCGATCCGCGGCTTCGCGCTCGACAACAGTTCGAGCTACCGCAAGGACGGTCTGGCGATCCCCGGCGACACCCAGATCGCGCTGGAGAACAAGGAGCGCATCGAGGTGCTGAAGGGCCTGGCCGGCTTCCAGTCCGGCGTCGCCGCGCCCGGCGGCATCATCGACTTCGTCGTCAAGCGCCCGACCGCCGCGCCGCTGCGCTCGGTCACCGTCGGCGCCAGCGAGCGCGGCACGCTGTACGGCGCCGCCGACCTCGGCGGACGCTTCGAGGACCGCCGCTTCGGCTACCGCATCAACGCCGCCGCCGAGCGCCTGCGCTCCTACATCAAGGGCGCCGACGGTAACCGCAAATTCGTCTCCGGCGCCTTCGACTGGCAGATTTCGCCGCAGGCGCTGCTGCAAATCGACGCCGACTACCAGGACAAGTCGCAGGTCTCTGCGCCCGGCTTCCAGTTACTCAGCGATACCGCGCTGCCGGGCGGCGTCGGCGCCGATGCGATGCTGAACCTGCAGCGCTGGAGCATGCCGGTGCAGACCCAAAGCAGCAACATCGGCCTGCGCTTCCATTACCAGTTCAACCCCGAATGGCACGCCACGCTGTCGGCCAACCGGCACTCCTTCAAGCGCGACGATTACACCGCCTTCCCGTACGGCTGCAGCTCGGGTCCCGAGTATGTCGAGCATTTCTGCGGCAACGGCGACTACGACGTCTACGACTACCGCAGCCTGGGCGAGTCGAAGTCGCCGCTGGCGACCCAGGCGCTGGTCCAGGGCAAGTTCAGCACCGGCGCGCTGCGCCATGAATTCACGGCCGGCACCTCGTACTTCCACCGCCTCGACCGCGCCGGCGTGTACACCTATGACTACGCCGGCACCAGCAATATCTACCGGCCGGTGCTGGTCGCGCCGACCGGCCTGAGCTCCGGGCCGGTGCGCGACCGCCGCACCGAGAACGAGCGCGCCGTCTTCGCCCAGGACATCCTGGCGCTGGCCAGCAACTGGAAGTTGCACGCCGGCCTGCGCTACGTGCAAGTGAAGCGCGACGAGTACCTGCCCAAGTCCGACACCAACGTCAAGACCGACGACAGCTTCCTGCTGCCGAACGCGGCGCTGGTCTACAACCCGCTCGACAACGTCGCCGTGTACGGCGCCTACTCGCAGGGGATGGAACACGGCGGCGTTGCGCCGCACGAGACCTCGAACCACGACACCGCCCTCGCGCCGTCAAAATCGAAGCAGATCGAAGTGGGTGTGAAAGCCGACCTGACGCGCGACTTGACGGTGTCGGCGGCGCTGTTCCAGATCCGCAAGGGCCTGGAATATACGGACTCCACTGTCGATCCGAAGGGCACGTATGTGCGTAACGGCTTGGCGCAACACCGCGGCCTGGAACTGGCGGCGCAGGGCAAGGCGACGCCGAACCTGAGCTTGGGCGTGTCGGCAACGGCGTTGAACACGCAACAGTCGGGCACCGGCATCGCCGCCATGAACGGCAAGCGCGTCACCAACGTGCCGGCGTTCAAGTCGTCGGTGTACGCCGACTACGCCGTGCCGCAAGTGGCCGGCCTGAAGCTGAACGGCACCTGGCTGTACGCCGGCAAAAAAGCCTTCACCAAGGAAAACACCGTGTTCGTGCCCGCCTACCACGTGCTCAACCTGGGCGCCGCCTACGCCACCAAGATCGGCAACACCGCGGCAACCCTGCGCGCCAACGTCGACAACGCGCTCGACAAGTTCTACTGGCGCGACGTGACGCAGGAATCGGGCGGCTACCTGTTCCCGGGCGCCCCCCGCACCCTCAAGGTGTCGGCGCAGTTCGACTTCTGACGCGTGGCGGCGCCGCGGCGCCACCGATGCAAGGACAAACCAGCGGCGCGCCGCTGGTTTTTTTTCGTTTCGGCGGCGCCTCAGGGTGGGGTCAACAACAAAGCAATGTTGTAATTTAGAGTTATCAAATACAAATTAATATTGCGTCAACAATTTAACTGTGACAACATTGATTCGCTGTCTGAATGTCAACAGCACGGAGCCGGGAGTAGCCGTTTCCAATCGATGCAGTCGTCGCGTGCACGCCTGCTTTTTTTGTCGTATTTAAGGGGTTTTATGCGTAAAATTATTTTCCTCACTTCGATCCTGGCCACCGGGGCTGCCCACGCCGACTGGGTCCCGCGTATCGAGTCCGCCAGCTACACGGCCAACCTCACCGTCAACGGCAGCAACGCGCTGGCATATTCCGAAGACAAACGCCTCTACGGTCCACTCGGCGGCGTGGCCCGCGAAATGCAGGCCGTGCCCGCCACGCTGCAGAGCGGCCTGAACGCCGTGATGTCGCAGCAAATCACCGCCAACGGCGCCCGTTTCCTCGACGGCACCCTGAGCGGCAACGCCGCCATCACGATCCGCCCGCAAAGCAGCGGCGTGGCCGCGTTGGCGTTGACCGGACTGAGCTACCAGGTCCGCAGCGGCTATTCGGGCAAGAAATGGGGCGTCTTCAGCTACGATTGCGTCAACACGACGACGATGAGCAATATCGCCATCAACGCCCAGTACGGTACCGCCGACGGCAACATGCCGGCCGACCAGGTCGGCATGACCGCCAACGTCAGCTCCTCGACCGATTGCGACTCCAACCTGAGCTGGATTCTGCCGGTGCTGGGCAACCTGCTGATCAAGAACGCCGAAGGCAAAATCTCCAGCGCCGTCCAGGATGGCGTCAAGGGTGGCCTGGCGAAGATCAAGGACGTGCTGTTCTTCCAGCGCGACGCCAATTGGCTGGTCGGCTTGAATCGCCTGATCCCCGCCGACAAAGTGGTTCAATTGCCCGATGGCAGCAGCTTCCCGATCGGCCAATATGTGCAAAACAATCTGGGCTATCTGCTGGCCAACAGCCAGATCTCGATTAACTTGGGTGCCGGCGCTCCGGTGCGCCCGGTCTACGGCATGAACGAGCCGCAATCCGACGTCTTCAGCGGCGATATCATCACCCTAGCGGTATCCTCGCCGGCCGTGTCGTTCGCCGTGCAAGTGGGCGAGCGTTCCAACGTCAGCTGGTCGTGGAAGTGCAGTATCCGCGATCCGAGCCGCGTGTGCCAGATTCCTTGATCGGACGCGGCGTCGCACGCCGCCCCACGCCTCACTTGAACTGAGCGGCGCCCGGTGCGGCGCCCGCGCCGCCGCCGGCCACGCCGGCCGGCGCAGCCCCGCCGCACCGTCGCGCGCCCGCCTTTCCCCACATACAAGCGGCGCCGCTCAAGCGGGCGCCGGCGCGCCGAGTACGGACTCGGCTTGCAGCAGGCGCCGCGCCAGGGGGCCGTCGACCAGCAGGTAGGGTATCGCCCGCGCGGCCAGCTCGTCGAGCAGCATCCGGTGTACGCTCTGGCGCACGCCCTCCGACTCGCGCTGCAGGCCGTCGGCGACCCACGGGCTGTCGGGCGCCGTCACCAGCGTGACGTCGTAGCGCCGCGCCGCCGTCAACGCGGCCAGGCCCGGGTCGACGCCGCCGAAATAGAAGCGGCTGTAGAGCGCCGTCATCAACGGCGTGGTGTCGCAGAACAGCAAGGCGCCGGCGCGCGGCGCGGCCGCCAGCTCGCGCGCGACCTGGGTGCTGGCGATGAAAAATTGATCCGACTCCAGCGGCACGCGAGCGCGCGTCTCGACGAACTCGCGCAGGTACTCCGGCACCCAGACGGTGTCGTAGCGGGCCGCCAGCGCGGCGGCGAAGGTCGATTTTCCGGACGACTCGGCGCCCAGAATCGCCACCCGCACGCAGCCCGCCCGGCTCACTTCAACACCATCGCGTCGGCGGCGGCGCCGTCCGCCGCGCCCTTCCAGGCGCGCAGGCCGAGCGCCGCCATCACCACGAAAACCGCGTATAGGATCGCCGTCAGCATCAGGTTCTTGTACAGGTACAGGCCGACGTAGAGCACGTCGACGACAATCCAGATATGCCAGTTTTCCAGCTTTTTGCGCGACAGCAGCAACTGGCCGAGCAGGCTGCCTGCCGTCAGGAAGCCGTCGGCGCGCGGCACGTCGGTGTCGGTATAGGTTTGCAGGAACCAGGCCAGCACGGCGAAACCGAGCAGCCAACCGGCGCCGGCCAGCGCCCAGCCGCGCCCGGCCAGCCGCGTCACCGGCAGCTGCGCGCCGTTGGCGGCGCCGCGCAGCCATTGATACCAGCCCCAGGCGGAAACGACGATGAAGACCAGCTGCAAACCCATGTCGCCGTACAGCCTGGAATGGAAAAACACCATGCCGTAGGTGGCCGACGAGACGATGGCGAACAGCCAGGCCCAGTGGCTCTGGCGGATATTGAGCGCAACGTTACACAGCGCCAGCACGAAGGAGACCAATTCCAGCGGGTTGGTGACGAAACCTAATAGGGCGATCGCTTGGTTCATGAATAGGGGGAAGATGGCGGCAGTGGGATGCCGTCGAGTTAATCTGACGCGGTCCGATCGGCTCGGCCGACTTTGGCGGTATGCGCCCCGGCGGCCGGCCGCGGCGCAGCGCAAGACCGGCAAAACCCGGTGGCGCAGTATGCAAGATTCAGCTTGAATATGCAAGATTCGGCGCGCCGCGGCGAGGCGCCGTTGGCGCGCTCGAGCTGTTCAGTCCCCAGGTTTTTTGGTTTTTCTGTTGTTTAACTTATTTGCCGCCAACGTGTAAAGCAAACCAAAGGCAGAGAGCCGGGGCTACGCCCTTGGTTTCTTATTTGACGTCAGGCGCCGAAGCCGCCGCCTCCCGGGGTTTCGATGGCGAAGACGTCGCCGGCGCCCATTGCCGCCGTGTGGGTGGCGCCGAAGCGTTCGACCGTGCCGTCGCTGCGTTCGATCCAGTTGCGTCCCAGCGCCCCCGGCGCGCCGCCCTCCAGCCCGAACGGGGCGATGCGGCGGTGTCCGGCCAGGATGTTGGCGCTCATGCTTTGCAGGAAGCGGATGCGCCGCAGCGCGCCGTCGCCGCCCCGGTGCAGCCCGGCGCCGCCGCTGCCGCGGCGGATCGCGTGGCTTTCCACCAGTACCGGAAAGCGCCACTCCAGCACCTCCGGGTCGGTCATGCGCGAGTTCGTCATGTGCGTCTGCACCGCCGCCGTGCCGTCGAAACCGGGACCGGCGCCGGAGCCGCCGGCGATGGTTTCGTAGTACTGGTGGCGCTCGTCGCCGAAGGTGAAGTTGTTCATCGTGCCCTGCGACGCCGCCATCACGCCGAGCGCGCCGTACAGCGCGTCGGTGACGTATTGCGACACTTCGACGTTGCCGGCCACCACCGCGGCCGGGTAGCGCGGGTTCAGCATCGAGCCCTCGGGGATGATCAGCTTCAGCGGTTTCAGCACGCCCTCGTTCATCGGGATGTCGCTGTCGAGCAGGGTGCGGAACACGTACAACACCGCCGCCTTGCACACCGACAGCGGCGCGTTGAAGTTGCTCGGGCGCTGTTCGCTGGTGCCGCTGAAGTCGACCGTGGCGCTGCGCTCGGCGTGGTCGATGCTCAGCTTGACGCGGATCACGGCGCCGTCGTCCATCTCGTAGGCGAAGCTGGCGTCGCGCAGGCCGCTGATGGCGCCGCGCACGGCCGCCTCGGCGTTGTCTTGCACGTGCCGCATATAGGCCAGCACGACGTCCTCGCCGTAGCGGCCGCAGGCGCGCAGCAGTTCGTTGGCGCCGGTCTCGCAGGCGCCCAGTTGGGCGATCAGGTCGGCGACGTTCTGGTCGATGTTGCGGCTCGGCCAGGGGCCGGCGCCGAACAACTCGCGCACCAGCGCTTCCAGGAAGACGCCGTTGTCGACGATCTTGATATTGTCCAGCAGGACGCCCTCCTCCAGGATGCTGGTGCTGTTGGGCGGCATCGAGCCGGGCGTGATGCCGCCGACGTCGCCGTGGTGGCCGCGCGCCGCCACGAAGAACAGCGGTGCGCCCTGGTCGGCGCCGTAGATCGGGCACACCACCGTGATGTCGGGCAGGTGGGTGCCGCCGTTGTAGGGCACGTTGAGCACGTAGGCGTCGCCCGCCGACATGCTCTCGCCGTGCTGGCGGATCACGCACTGCACGCTGTCGCTCATCGACCCCAGGTGCACCGGAATGTGCGGCGCGTTGGCGATCAGGTTGCCGTGGCGGTCGAAGATGGCGCAGGAAAAGTCCAGCCGCTCCTTCATGTTGACGGAATAGGCGGTGTTTTCCAGCGTCGTGCCCATCTGCTTGGCGATCGACATGAACAGGTTGTTGAAGATCTCCAGGTGGATCGGGTGCGCCGCCGTCGTCACCGCGTGGCCGGCGCCGGCGTTGGCCCCGGCCGCCCTTTCAAGCATGATCGAGCGGTCCTCCAGCACCCGCGCCGACCAGCCGGCGTCGACCACGATGGTGGCGATTTCCTCGCGGATGATGGCCGGGCCGGCGACCACGCTGCCCACCGCCAGCGCGGCGCGCACGTGCAGCGCGATCGGCACGGTGGCGCCGCCGACGTAGCTGAGCACCTGGCCCGGCGCCGCTACGGCTGCGGCGGCGCCGGCCGGCACCTCGATGACGAAGTCGCCGCCGTTGCCGGCGCCGATGGCCTCGGCCGAGATCGACTCGATCACCAGCGGCTGGCCCTCCATGACGAAGCCGAAGCGGCCCTTGTACAGCGCGGCGAAGGCCTCGGCCATCTGCGCGTGGCCGGCGCAGGCGATGACGAAGGCCGAATCGGTGTCCTGGTATTTCAGGCGCGCGCACAGCTCGAGCGTGATGTCGTCCGGCGCCACCTGCTGCGCCAGCAGTTCGGCGCGGGCCTGGCGCGCCAGGCCGTCCAGCCGCGGCTGCAACTGCGCCAGCGCGGCCTCGGACAGCACCTGCTCGACGGCCGCCTCGCGCATCGCGCGGATGTCCGCCAGGCCCATGCCGAAGGCCGACAGCACGCCGGCGAACGGGTGGATGACGATGCGTGTCATGCCCAGCACGTCGGCGACGCGGCAGGCGTGCTGGCCGCCGGCGCCACCGAAGCAGCACATGGCGTAGTTGCCGACGTCGTAGCCGCGCTCGACCGAGATCGACTTGATCGCTTGCGCCATGTTGTCGACCGCCACCGCCAGGAAGCCGTCGGCCACCGCGCTGGGCGACATGCTGGCGCCGGTCTCGCGTTCGATCCGCGCGGCCAGCTCGGTGAAGGTGCGCTCGACCACGGCGCGGTCCAGCGGCAGGTCGCCGTTCGGCCCGAACACGTGCGGGAAGTGCGCCGGCTGCACCCGGCCGAGCATGACGTTGCAGTCGGTGACGGTGAGCGGGCCGCCCTGGCGGTAGCTGGCCGGGCCGGGATTGGCGCCGGCCGACTCCGGCCCGACCTTGAAGCGGCCGTGCTCGAAGCTGCAAACCGAGCCGCCGCCGGCCGCCACGGTGTGGATGTGCATCATCGGCGCGCGCACCCGCACGCCGGCCACCACGGTCTCGAAAACCCGCTCGTAGGCGCCGTCGTAATGCGCCACGTCGGTCGAGGTGCCGCCCATGTCGAAGCCGATCACCTGGCGCAGGCCGACCGCGGCGCAGCTCTTGACGGCGCCGACGATGCCGCCGGCCGGGCCGGACAGGATCGCGTCCTTGCCCTGGAAGCGGGCGGCGTCGGTCAGGCCGCCGTTCGACTGCATGAACATCAGCCGCACCGCGCCGGTTTCGGCCGAGACCCGCGCCACGTAATCGCGCAGCACCGGCGACAGGTAGGCGTCGACGACGGTGGTGTCGCCGCGCCCGACGATCTTCATCAACGGGCTGACCTGGTGGCTCACCGAGATCTGTGTAAAACCGGCCAGCTCGGCCAGCGCGCGCAGGCGCAACTCGTGCCGCGGGTAGCGGTAGGCGTGCATCAGCACGATGGCGATGGCGGCGACGCCCCTGGCGCGGATCCGCCGGAACTGTTCCAACAGCAGCGCCTCGTCGGGCGCGCGCAGCACTTCGCCGCGCGCGCCGATGCGCTCGTCGACTTCCAGCACCTCCTCGTAGATCAGGTCGGGCAGCTCGATCTTCATGGCGAAGATGTCGGGCCGGTCCTGGTAGCCGATGCGCAGCTGGTCGGCGAAACCGCGGGTGATCGCCAGCGCGGTGCGCGCGCCCTTGCGTTCGAGCAGGGCGTTGGTGGCCACCGTGGTACCCATTTTGACCACCTCGATCCGCTCGACCGGCAGCGCCTCGCCGGCTTGCAGGCCGAGCATGTCGCGCATGCCCTGCACCACCGCGTCGTCGTAGCGCTCGGGGTACTCCGACAGCAGCTTGTGCGTGACCAGCTTGCCGTCCGGGCGGCGCGCGACGATGTCGGTGAAGGTGCCGCCGCGGTCGACCCAGAATTGCCAGCGCAGCGGAGCGGGGGAGTTGTGGTTTTTCATGGCGTGTCTCTTTTATGGATAGGTGGTCAGGATTCGAGTTGCTTGCCGCGGGTTTCCGGCAGCGTCAGCGCGGCCAACACCATCACCCCGTACGCGGCGGCGGCGAACAGGCCGATGGCCTCGCCCAGCGGCATGTGCTTGCTGCTCATGCCGATCAACAGCGGGAACAGCGAGCCGACGGCGCGGCCCATGTTGTAGCAAAAGCCCTGGCCGGAGCCGCGGATGCGGGTCGGAAACAGTTCGCTGAGGAAGGCGCCCATGCCGCTGAACACGCCGGAGACGAAAAAGCCCAACGGGAAGCCGAGGAACAGCATCACCGAGTCCGTCACCGGCAGGCGGGTGTAAGCCAGGGCGATGCACAGCGAGCCGACGGCGAACAGGATGAAGTTCTTCTTGCGGCCCAGCTTGTCGGTCAGGAAGGCGCTGACGGTGTAGCCGACATACGAGCCGAGGATGACCATGGCCAGGTAGCCGCCGGTGCCGAGCACGGTCAAGTGGCGTTCGGTTTTCAGGAAGGTCGGCAGCCAGGTGGTGATGGCGTAGTAGCCGCCCTGGGCGCCGGTGGTCAGCAGGACGGCGCGCAGCGTGGTGCTGAGCATGGCCGGCGAGAAGATGTCGGTGAACTTGGCGCGCTCGGCGCCGTCCCGCTGTATTTTCTGCTGCGCCACGAACACTTCCGGTTCCTCGACGAAGCGGCGGATGAAGATCACGAACACGGCCGGCAGGATGCCCAGCAGGAACAGCGAGCGCCACGCCAGCTCGGGCGGCAGCAGCGAGAACATCAGCGCGTACAGCAGCGCCGAGGCGCCCCAGCCGATGGCCCAGCCGGCCTGCACCATGCCGACCGCCTTGCCACGGTCTTTGGCGCGGATCACCTCGGCGATCAGGATGGCGCCGGCGGTCCACTCGCCGCCCATGCCAAAGCCCATCAGGCCGCGCGCCAGCAGCAACTGGCCGAAGTTCTGCGCCAGGCCGCACAACACGGTAAAGACGGCGAACCACAGGATGGTGATTTGCAGTGTACGGACGCGGCCGATGCGATCCGACATGACGCCGGCGATCCAGCCGCCGAGCGCCGACGTCAGCAGCGTGACGGTGCCGATCAGACCGGCGTCACCCTTGCTCAAGCCCCAGGTGGCGATCAGCGTCGGGATGACGAAGCTGAGGAACTGGGTGTCCATGGCGTCGAGCGCGTAGCCGACCTTGCAACTCCAGAAGGTGAGGCGCTCCTTGCCCGTCAGCTCGTGGAACCAGGAAAAATAGCCGCCCTTGGCCTCGGCTGGCATCACTTTGGTATTCATGTGAATCTCCTCTTGTTGTAGTTATGTTGTAGTAAATCGAATGCCCGGGACCGCAAAACCAGTCAGAGGCTCGGAGCATGGGAGGCAGACCCTCGGGGACACGGTGCCCCCGTCTGACCCCAGGTTCACGCCCGTGGTCTTTTTAAAAAGCCGCCAACGACGCGTTGGTAATATCCGTCACCAGCATGTAGCCCGGTTTATGCGTCAGCACCAGCGCCAAGCCGGCGCCGCGGATCGCCTCCTGCGGCGTGACGCCGCAGGCCCAGAACACCGGCAACTCGCCCGGCAGGATGTCGACGGCGTCGCCGAAATCGGGCCGGCCCACATCCACGATACCGATTTCGGCCGGATCGCCAAGGTGCACCGGCGCGCCGTGGATGGCCGGAAAGCGGCTGGTGATCTGCACCGCGCGGATGGCGTCGCGCGCCTTCATCGGCCGCATCGACACCACCATGTTGCCGGCGAACGGCCCGGCCGCCTGGTTCGCAATATTGGTGCGGTACATCGCCACGTTCCTGCCTTGCTCGACGTGGCGCAGCGCGATGCCGGCCTGCATCAGCATCTGCTCGAACGAGAACGAGCAGCCGATGGCGAAGGCCACCATGTCGTCGCGCCACAGCTCGGCCAGCGTCTCGGCCTCGGCCGCCAGCGCGCCGTCGCGGTAGACGTAATAAGCGGGCACGTCGCGGCGCACGTCGAGGTCGCAGCCCAGCGCAGGCAGGTTCCACTGCCCCGGCTCGCCCACCGCCAGCAGCGGGCAGGCCTTCGGATTGCGCTGGCAAAAGCGCAGGAAATCGTCGGCATGGGCCTTCGGCAATATCACCAGGTTGGCCTGCGCAAAGGCGCCGCAATAGCCCGCGGTTGGAACGCGGAACTGGCCGCTGCGCACGGCGCGCCGCAATTCAAGTGGTGTCATGGTGTGGTCTCGTTGGTCTCGGGGAAAGCAATGAGTCAAGCATAGACTTGATCAAACGACTAGGCCAACTAGTAATTATTGCTGCGGCAGGTAAGTTTTACTTACCGGCCCCGGCTATCCGCAGGGGCAAGGTTAAGGTATTCTTGACCGTCAAATCCACCCCGCCCCCCCACCCTGGAGCGCCATGAATACCCGCTTCATCGACACCTTTGTGACGCTGGCCCAGCTGCGCAGCTTTCGCGCCACCGCCCGTGCGCTGCACGCGACGCCGGCCGCCATCTCGCTGCGCATCAAAAGCCTGGAAGCGGAGTTGCAGACCGAGCTGATCGACCGCGCCTCGAAGGAATTCCGCCTGACCGCGCACGCCGAATACCTGCTCGGCCACGCCAAGGCGGTGGTCGACGCCACGCGCCGCCTGCAAAGCGCGGCGCGCAAGGAAAGCGCGGTGCGCGGCCGGCTGCGCCTGGGCGTGATCGAGTCGGTGGTGCACAGCTGGCTGGCGCAATACATGCGCGAACTCAACGCCAATTATCCCGAGCTGGAAATCGACCTGGCGGTCGATATGAGCCATGTGTTGGAACGGCGCCTGCGCGCGCGCGAACTGGACCTGGTGATCCAGGTCGAGGGCATCGACAGCAACGAAATCGTCTCGGAGGCGCTGGCGATCTACCCGGTGCACTGGATCGCCAAGAAGGGCCTGCTCGACACGCGCAAGGAGGGGCTGACGCAGCGCCTGCTGCAAACGCCGATCCTGACCTTCGGCCGCGGCACGGCGCCGCAGCGCATGCTGGAGGAAATCGTCGCCAAGATGGCCAACCTGGCGGCGATTCCGCTGGAGCAAACCCGCATCACCTGCTCGCCGTCGGTGGCCGCCATCGTCCAGCTGGTGCGCGACGGCTACGGCGTGGCGGCGATTCCCAGCCTGTTCGTCGCCGGCCTGCTCGACAGCGGCGAATTCATCGAACTGCCGGTGCAACCGGTGCCGCCATCGATCATCGTCTCGATGTGCCTGCACAGCAACGCCGAAATGCTGGTGCACGCCGCCGCCAACACCGCCCGCCTGAGCTGCGCCAACTACTGCGCCCAGATCGCGCCGCGCTACATCGAGGCGGTGCACTAGTGTTTCGGGCGGGCGAGCAGCGCCAGCGACACGGCCAACAGCGCACCCCTCATCGCCCGGACCGCGGGTTTATTTGCGCGGGTATTTGATGCGCATTTCCTTCAGCAGCGCGTCGGCGTGGTCGACTTCTTTCATCACCCACAGCATGTAGCGGATGTCGAGGTGGATCGCGCGCGTGATGTCGCGGTCGAAGTACCAGTCCTTGGTGATCGATTCGTAGGTCGAGTCGAAGTTCAGGCCGACCAGTTCGCCGCGCTTGTTCATCACCGCCGAGCCGGAGTTGCCGCCGGTGGTGTCGGCGCTGCTCAGGAAGTTGACCGGCACGGTGCCCAGCGCCGGGTCGAGGAAGACGCCGTAGCGCTTGGCTTTGACGGCCTCGATCAGCGCCGCCGGCACGATGAACGGTTCCTTGCCGGTGTGCTTGGCGACGATCCCTTCGACGGTCGTAAACGGGCCTTTGCTGATGCCGTCGCGCGGCGAGTACGGCGCCACCGTGCCGTAGGTGACGCGCAGCGTCGAGTTGGCGTCGGGGTAGACCGGCTTGCCCTGCGATTGCTTCCAGGCGATCACGGCCCGCATGTATTGCGGGATCACCCGTTCGAGGTTGCCGTCGACTTCCTTGCGCCGCTCTTCCAGCGCCAGCGCCACCGGATGTAATTTGACCGCCAGTTGCAGGAAGGCGTCGTCGGACTTGGCCAGCGCGGCCGCGTCCTGCTCGACCCCGGCCAGGCGCTTGGCGGTGTCGCCCAGTTGCGTGCGCGGGTACAGCGCGGCGACCGCGTCCGGCGCCGGCAGCAGCGCGTCCAGGCCGGCCGGGTGGGTCTTGGCCGGCAGCGCCGCGTAGCGTTGCAGGCCGGCGGCGAAGCGGGCCTGGTCGACCGGGGTGGCGTAGGATTGCTCCAGCCGCGCCAGGCGCGCCTTGATGAAGCTCAGGTCGCGCTGCTGGTAGCCCGATTCCCGCTGGGCGTCGGCTTTTTCGCGCTCCAGCGCCAGCCGGTACACGGTGCGCGCGCTTTTCAGCAAGTCGCTGTTGGTGGCCACCGACCAGGCGAATTCCTCGTCGCCCAGCGCCATGTCGGCGGCGATCACCGCGTCCAGGTCGGCCAGCAGCGTCGGCGACACGCCCGCCCGCGGGTGCCCCGCCAGCCAGGCGCGCAATGCGGCGTCCTGGCCGTCCTTGACGGCGGCGATGTCCTTGCGGGCAAAACCGTCCAGCAAGCCCTGGGTTTTCTTCAGCCCGTTGTGGAGGCTTTTGACGACGCTGGCGTAGCGCACGTCGAGCGCGGCGTCGCCGGCGCTGGCGGCGGCGATGGTGTCGAGGTCGGCGCGCAGCTCGGCCACCTTGGCCGGAAAGCCGACGTCGCGCGCGGCGCGGATTTCAGCCGGCAGCTTGTAGCGGCTGGTGCGCCCCGGGTAGCCGGCCAGCAGGATAGGGTCGCCGTTTGCCAGGCCCTCGGCCGACACCACCAGGAAGTGCTTCGAATGGTAGGGCACGTTGTCGGGCGACGGCTCGGCCGGGCGGCCGTCCTTGCCGACGTAGGCGCGCAGGAAGGCGTAGTCGCCGGTGTGGCGCGGCCATTCGTAGTTGTCGACGTCGCCGCCGAAGTTGCCGATCTTGTCGGACGGCGCGTACACCAGCCGCACGTCGCGGATCAGCATCTGGCGGATGCGGTAGTACTCCATGCCGCGGTGGAAGCTGGGCACCGAGCAGCGGTACATCTTGTCGGTTTCGCATTCGGCGATCAGGGCCTTGACGCGGCTTTCGACTTCCTCGTGGCGGGCGCGCCCGCTCATGCCGGCGTCCAGGCCCCGCAGCACGCGCGCGCTGACGTTTTCCAGCTTGTCGGTGACGTACACCAGCGTGTTGGGGCCGCCCGGCAGTTCCGCGGCGCGGTTCTTGGCCAGGAAGCCGTCGGCGATGTAATTGTGCGCCGGCGTCGAGTTGCGCTGCACCGCGCCGTAGGCGCAATGGTGGTTGGTCACCACCAGGCCGGCGTCGGAGACGAACGAGGCCGAGCAGCCGCCCAGCGAGACGATCGCGCTCATCGGGTGCTGGGCCAGGTCGGCCAGTTTTGCCGCCGGTATGGCGATGCCGATGCGTTTCAGTTCGGATGTCAGTTGCGGCAATTGGTGTGGTTGCCACTGCCCCTCGTCGGCGTGTGCGCCGGCGAAGACGCCGATCAAGGCGACGGGTAGTACGATTGTTTTTAACAAGATATCCCCTATTTGTAAAAAAGCCAGCGCAGTATATCCCTGTTGCTTATGCCTGGAAGCGCTTTTCTGCCGGGGCGGCGCCGGGGCCGGCGCGCTCGGGCAGCGGCATGCGCATGGTCAGCTGGCAACCGGCGCCCTTGCTGTAGGCGCCGATCTGGAACTGGCCGCCCAGCGCGGCGACCCGCTCGGCGATGCCGATCAGGCCGAAGCACTGGGCCTTGCGGCGCTGCGCCGGCGCGATGCCGACGCCGTCGTCGCGGATCATCAGCGTCAGTTCGCCTTCGGCGGCGGCCAGTTCGATCTCGGCGCGGCGCGCGCCGGCGTGGCGCAGCACGTTGCCGAGGGCCTCCTGGACGATGCGGAACAGGACGATTTCAATGTCGCCGCCGAGCGCGCCGAAAATCGCCTCGTCGCGCACCAGCAGCCGGCAGTCGATGCCGCTGCGCTTCTTGAAGTCGCCGATCTGCCACTCCATCGCCGCCTGCAGGCCCAGGTCGAGCACCAGCGGGCGCAGCGCGTTCATGATCCCGCGCACGCTCTTGATGGTGGTGTCGACGTTGGCCAGCACCGCGCCGACCTTGCCGTGCAGGCGCGGATGCGCCTGGCCGGTGCGCGCGCTGAGCATCGAGATGTCGATGCGCAGCGCCAGCAGGTTTTGCCCCAGTTCGTCGTGGATGTCGCGCGAGATGCGCTGGCGCTCGTCCTCCTTGGCCGTTTCCAGGTGCTCCGCCAGTTGGCGCAGTTGCGCGTGCGACTGGCGCAGCGCGCCCTCCATCGCCTTGCGCTCGCTGATGTCGGTGTGCGCCACCACCACCCGCAGCGGCCCCGCCGACAGGAAGCGGCTGACCTTGACCTGGAACCAGCGCGCCGCGCCGCCGCTGCGGAACTCGTATTCCAGCGCGAAGGCGGCGCGCGCGCCGCCGATGACGCCGCGGATGCCGGCCGACAGCTCGGCGCCGGCGCCGCGTAGCCAGCGCGGGTCGCTTTCGCAGTGCGCCAGGTAGCGCTCGCCGACGCCGCGGTGGCCGGCGAAGGCCAGGCAGGACTGGTTGGCGTGGATGACGCGGCCGTCGCAATCGAGCACCAGCACGCGGTCGGTCAGCGAGTCGATGGTGGCGTGGAAAAAATGCTCGGCGTCGCGCAGCGCCACCTCGGCGCGCTGGCGCTCGCCGATTTCCTGCAGCAGCAGTTGGTTGGTGCGCACCAGTTCGCCGGTGCGCTCGACCACGCGCTGGTCCAGCTCCTGGTGCAATTGGCGCAGCGCGGTCTCGGCCAGCTTGCGCTCGGTGATGTCGGAGAACACGCCGACGAAATAGTCGGCACCGCCCTCGGGGGGGTGCATCTGCGTCAGCGACAACGACTGGACGAAGCGGCTGCCGTCCTTCTTGCGGCTGACTACCTCGCCCTGCCAGCCGCCATCGCGGCCCAGGCTGTCCCACATGCCCTCGAATAACGCCGGCGCCTGCAGGCCGAACGCCAGGAAGGCGGGGTTGCGGCCGATCGCCTCCTCGGCCTGGTAGCCGGTGATGGCGGTGAAGGCCGGGTTGACCGAGATGATGCGCCTGGTCGCGTCGGCGATCAGCACGCCCTCCTTGATGGCGTCGAGCACGACGAAGGCGCGCCGCAGCGCCATCTCGCGCGCGCCCGGGCCGCCCAGGTCGGTGACGATCATGCGGCACGCTTGCGAGGCCGGGTCGACGTTGGCCTCGATGCGCACGCGGTCCACCGGCGCGGGGGGGGGGGGGGGGGGAAGAGGGGGAAAGGGAAAAGGCCGATTGCGGCGGTCAGAGGGAGGGCGCGGGGCAGGGAGTCCGCTGACACGGACGTTCGAGCGTTCCC
>NZ_JBJXIB010000087.1:0-25609 GCF_046115965.1 Janthinobacterium sp. CG_23.3
TGGAGTGGAGAGACGGGGCCTCTCTCCACATCAGACCCCTCCCCCTCTCCCCGCCCCTCCCCTCTTGCCGCCTTGCCTCCTCCTCTGCCCGGGGGTCCCCCCCCCCCCCCCCCCCCCCCGAGGGGCGCAGCCGCGCCATCGAGCAGGGCGCCGCCTGCGAGCGCGACGTCAAGGCGCTGGTGGCGCTGACGGCGCTGGCCGAACCGGCGCTGCGCCGGCAACTGGCCGGCAGCGCCACGGCGGCGCCTTCGCCGGCGCTGGCGCCCGCCGCGCTGCCGGCGCAGACGCTGGCCCAGCGCCCGGACGTGTTTGCCGCCGAGCGCGAGGTGGCGGCCGCCAGCTTTGACGTCGGCGCCGCCCAGGCGCAGCGCTATCCGCGCCTGACGCTGTCGGGCGCGGTCGGCGTCGCCAATTTCCGCAGCGCCGGCAGCAACACCGGCGCCGACACCTGGAGCATCGGCCCGCTGGCGTTGACGCTGCCGCTGTTCGACGGCGGGCGCCGCCGCGCCAACGTCGACGCCGCCGCCGCGCGCTACGACGAGGCCGTCGCCAAGTACCGCGGCAGCGTGCGCCAGGCGGTGCGCGAAGTCGAGGAGGCGCTGGTCAACCTGGACAGCACCGGGCAGCGCGGCGGCCACGCCGAAACCGCGCTGGCCGGCTACCGCAGCGCCTTCGACGCCACCGAGCAACGCTATAGGAATGGCTTGGCCAGCCTGCTCGAACTGGAGGACGCGCGGCGCACCCGCCTGGCCGCCGAGAACACCGTGGTGAACCTGGCGCGCGAACGCAGCGCCGCCTGGGTCGCCCTGTACCGCGCCGCCGGCGGCGGCTGGAACGCCAGCGCCGCCGATTGATCATCCCGTATCGAACCTTGCCGGACAAAACATGAAAAAACTGACATTCAAACCGCTGACCCTGGCCCTCGCCGCCGCCCTTGGACTGGGCGCGCTGGGCTTGGCGCTGACCGCCCCGGCCACCACCGCCGCCGACGACAAGAAGGCCGACGCGCCCAAGCCGGCGCTGACCGTGACCACCGCCAAGCCGCTGGCGGCGCGCCTGCCGATCAAGCTCAGCGCCAACGGCAACGTCGCCGCCTGGCAGGAGGCCATCATCGGCAGCGAGTCGAACGGCCTGCGCCTGACCGAGGTCCGCGCCAACGTCGGCGACCAGGTGCGCGCCGGCCAGGTGCTGGCGGTGTTCTCGGCCGACGCCGTCAACGCCGACCTGGCCCAGGCCCGCGCCGCCGTGCAGGAGGCCGAGGCCAACGCCGCCGAAGCGGCCGCCAACGCGGCGCGCGCGCGCTCGCTGCAAAGCACCGGCGCGCTCAGCGCGCAGCAGATCAGCCAGTACCTGACGGCCGAACAAACCGCCAACGCCCGCATCGCCTCGGCCAAGGCGGCGCTGGCGACCCAGCAGCTGCGCCTGCGCTACACCCAGGTGGTGGCGCCCGACAGCGGCGTGATCTCGGCGCGCGCGGCCACCGTCGGCGCGGTCGTCGGCGCCGGCACGGAGCTGTTCCGCATGATCCGCCAGGGCCGCCTGGAGTGGCGCGCCGAGGTCACCGCGACCGAGTTGCTAAGCCTGAAAACCGGCACCGGCGCCCAGGTCACGGCCGCCAACGGCAGCACGCTGAGCGGCAAGGTGCGCATGATCGCGCCGACGGTCGACCCGCAGACCCGCTCGGCGCTGGTGTACGTCGACCTGCCGGCCAGCGCCGGCAAGGACGCGCCGTTCAAGGCCGGCATGTACGCCAGCGGCCAGTTCGAGCTGGGCACGTCGGAGGCGATGACGGTGCCGCAGCAGGCCATCGCCGTGCGCGACGGCTTCAGCTACGTGTTCCGCCTGAACCCGGACCAGCGCGTCAGCCAGATCAAGGTGCGGCCGGGCCGGCGCCTGGCCGACCGCATCGAGATCCTCGACGGCATCAAGGCCGACACGCCGGTGGTCATCAGCGGCGCCGGCTTCCTCAACGACGGCGACCTGGTACGCAACGTCGCGGCCGCCGCCGCGCGCGCGCCGGGCGCCGCGCCGCTCGCCAAATAAGGGGGCGCGATGAATTTCTCCTCCCTGTCGATCAAGAACCCGATCCCGGCGATCATGCTGTTCGCGCTGTTGACGCTGGCCGGCCTGATGGCCTACCGCGCCAACCCGGTGCAGGATTTCCCCGACATCGAACTGCCGATCGTCACCATCAACGCGGCGCTGTCGGGCGCCGCCCCGGCCCAGCTGGAAACCGAGGTCGCGCGCAAGCTCGAGGACTCGGTCGCCACGCTGCAGGGCGTCAAAAACATCTACACCAAGGTCCTCGACGGCACTGTCAGCGTGACCGTGGAATTTATCCTTGAAAAACCCATCGCCGAAGCCGTCAACGACGTGCGCGACGCGGTGGCGCGGGTCAAGGCCGACTTGCCGGCCGAGCTGCGCGACCCGACCGTGACGAAGGCCTCGACCGCCGGCCGGGTGATCCTGACGTTTACCGCCAGTTCGAAACCCGGCGTCGACAACCAACTCGACGACCAGGCCCTGAGTTGGTTCGTCGACAACAGCGTTGCCAAGCGCCTGCTGTCGGTGCCCGGCGTGGGCGCGGTCAAGCGCGTCGGCGGCGTCTACCGCGAAATCCGCGTCGAACTCGACGAGGCGCGCATGGCCGGGCTGAAAGTGTCGGCGCTGGACGTCTCGCGGCAGTTGCGCCAGGTGCAAAAAGAGGCGCCGGGCGGACGCGGCGACGTCAGCGGCGCCGAGCAGTCGGTGCGCACCATCGCCACCGTCAAGACCGCCGAGGAACTCGCGCGCATCGAGATTCCGCTGGTCGACGGGCGCCACGTCCGCCTCGACCAGGTCGCCACGGTGAGCGACACGGTGGCCGAGCCGCGCTCGCTGGCCGAGCAGGACGGCAAGAACGTGGTCGGCTTCGAGGTGTTCCGCAGCAAGGGCGCCAGCGAGGTGGCGGTTGCCAAAGGCACCCGCGAAGCCGTCGCCGAGCTACAGAAGGCCAACCCGAACGTGGTGCTCAAGCAAAGCATCGACAACGCCTTCCCGGTCGAGGAAAACTTCGACGGTTCGATGGAGCTGCTGTACGAGGGCGCGCTGCTGGCGGTGCTGGTGGTGTGGTGGTTCCTGCGCGACTGGCGCGCCACGCTGGTGGCGGCGGCGGCGCTGCCGCTGTCGGTGATGCCGGCCTTCCTGGGCATCTACTTTTTCGGCTACACCCTCAACACCGTGACCTTGCTGTCGCTGGCGCTGGTGGTGGGCGTGCTGGTCGACGACGCCATCGTCGAGATCGAGAACATCACGCGCCACCTGCGCATGGGCAAGACGCCGATGCAGGCGGCGATGGAGGCGGCCGACGAGATCGGCATGGCGGTGATCGCCACCACCTTCGCGCTGGTCGCGGTGTTCCTGCCGACCGCCTTCATGGGCGGCGTGCCGGGCCTGTTCTTCAAGCAGTTCGGCTGGACCGCCGTGTTGGCGGTGCTGGCCTCGCTGGTGGTGGCGCGCCTGCTGACGCCGATGATGGCGGCCTATCTGCTGAAGCCGCTCAAGCACGTCGGGGAGGAAAAGGACAGCTGGCTGATGCAGCGCTATATCGCGCTGATGCGCTGGTGCCTGACGCACCGGCTGGTGACGGCGATCGCCTCGGCGCTGTTCTTCATCGGCTCGATCATGCTGGTGCCGCTGCTGCCGACCGGCTTCGTGCCGGCCGCCGACCGCGCCCAGACGCAGATCAACCTGGAGCTGCCGCCCGGTTCGACCTTGGCCGAAACCCGCGTCGTGGCCGAGCAGGCGCGCCTGGCGGCGCTGCGCGTGAAGGGCATCACCGGCGTGTTCAGCTCGATCGGCGGCGGCTCCAGCGGCGACGCCTTCGCGCCCGGCGCGGCGGCCGAGGCGCGCCGCGCCGTGCTGACCCTGACCACCGTGCAC
The DNA here is from genome assembly GCF_046115965.1 of Janthinobacterium sp. CG_23.3. NCBI lineage: Bacteria > Pseudomonadati > Pseudomonadota > Betaproteobacteria > Burkholderiales > Oxalobacteraceae > Janthinobacterium > Janthinobacterium sp. CG_23.3. The sequence goes on from NZ_JBJXIB010000087.1 coordinate 3,922, forward strand.
CGCACCGACCGCGGCGAATCGATGGCCGACCTGGAGTCGTCGATCCGCCACCAGCTCGACGCCATTCCGGGCGCGCGCTTCAACGTCGGCCCGCCCGACACCGGCGTCAAGATGCAACTGGTGCTGCGCAGCGAAGACCCGGTCGCGCTGACCGAGGCGGCGCAGAAGGTGGAGCGCGAACTGCGCACGCTCAAGGGCATCGGCAACGTCAGTTCGAGCGCCTCGCTGGTGCGCCCCGAAATCATCGTGCGGCCCGACTTCGCCCGCGCCGCCGACCTGGGCGTGACGGCCGCGGCGATCGGCGAGACGGTGCGCGTGGCCACCGCCGGCGACTACGACACCGACCTGACCAAGATGAACCTGCCGGAGCGGCAGGTGCCGATCCGCGTCAAGCTGCCCGACGCCGTGCGCGCCGACCTGGCGGCGATCGAGCGCCTGACGGTGCCCGGCAAGAACGGCCCGGTGCGCCTGGCCAACGTGGCGAGCATTACGATGGAAAGCGGCCCGGCGCAGATCGACCGCCTGAACCGCAGCCGCAACGTGACGCTGGACGTGGAACTGGGCGCGCGCACGCTGGGCGAGGTCAACGAGGAGGCGCGCGCGCTGCCGTCGATGAAGAACCTGCCGCCGGCGGTGAAGATCGCCGAACTGGGCGACGCCCAGGAAATGGTGGCGCTGTTCGCCAGCTTCGGCCTGGCGATGCTGATCGGCGTGCTGTGCATCTTCTGCGTGCTGGTGCTGCTGTTCAAGGACTTCATGCAGCCGATCACCATCCTGGCGGCGCTGCCGCTGTCGATCGGCGGCGCCTTCGTGGCGCTGCTGCTCACCGGGCGGGCGCTGTCGATGCCGTCGATGATCGGCCTGATCATGCTGATGGGGATCGTGACGAAAAACTCGATCCTGCTGGTCGACTACGCGATCCTGGCGCGCCAGGCCGGCATGAACCGCTACGACGCGCTGGTCGACGCCTGCCACAAGCGCAGCCGGCCGATCTTGATGACGACCATCGCGATGGGCGCCGGCATGATGCCGCTGGCGCTGGGTTGGGGCGCCGACCCGAGCTTCCGCTCGCCGATGGCGATCGCGGTGATCGGCGGCCTGATCACGTCGACGCTGCTGAGCCTGTTGGTGGTGCCGGCGGTGTTCACCTACATCGACGACCTCGAGCACCTGCTGCAGCGCGTCTCGGGCAAGCTGCGCCACCCCAGGCACGGCGCGGCAAGCGCCGGCGCCGACGCGCCGGTCAGCCTGAAGAAGCAGGCGTAAGCGACGCCGCCGCGGCAAGCCCGCGGCGGCCCCGATGCGGTTAAATCATCGAGGCGGCAACTAGTCTGACACAGGGGGGCGACTCCCTTGGTTTCAGTTATTTCACCGCCGAAACCGCGCCCCGGCGCAAGCGCTCAATCGAAGCGGACCTTCTCCACCAAGAAATCCAACAGCGCGCGCACCCGCGACGGCAGGTAGCCACCCTGGCCGAGGAAGACCGCGTGGATTTCCTCGACGTCGCCGGGGTTGAACTCTTCCAGCAACGGCAGCAGCCTGCCGGCGGCGATGTCGTCCCTGACCTGGAACGCCGCCAGCCGCGCCAGGCCAAGCCCCGCCAACACCAGCCGCCTGAGCGCTTCGCCGTCGCCGACCTGGGCGTTGCCGTTGGTCGCCACGCGGGTGCCGACGCCCTGGTCGAGCAGCGGCCAGCCCTGCGTCGCGCGGGCGTAATTAAAGCCCAGCCGGTTGTGCCGCTCCAGGTCGGCCGGCCGCAGCGGCGTACCGCGCCGCGCCAGATAGGCCGGCGCGCCGACGATGACCATGCGGGTCTGCCCCAGTTTGCGCGCCAGCAGGCCCGAGCTCTTGAGCGGGCCGGCGGGCACCGCCACGTCGGTGCGCTGTTCGAGGATGTCGACCACCTCGTCGGTCAGCACCAGGTCGAGCGTGACGTCCGGGTGGCGCGCCAAAAACTCGGGCACCAGCGCCAGCAGGAAGTGCGCGCCGAAGGGCACGTTGGCGTTGACGCTGAGCCGGCCGCGCGGCGCGGCGTTGGTGGCGGCGCCGCGCTCGGCCTCTTCCAGGTCGGCCAGCACCCGCACGCCGCGCTCGTAGAACACGCAGCCCTCGGCGGTGAGCTGGACCTGGCGCGTCGAGCGGTTCAGCAGCCGCACTTCGAGCCGGCTTTCCAGCCGCCCCACCAGTTTGCTCACGCCCGAGGGCGTCATGCGCAGGGCGCGCGCGGCGGCGGAAAAGCCGCCGAGTTCGACCACGCGCACGAATACTTCCATTTCCCCCGACCGGTTGATGTCCAGACGCGCCATATTGAGGTCAGCTCACAAGTGTTTATCCCAGTCGCAGTCTACTCGACAAAGTGATCCGAATTCATAATTAGACCATTAGGCGCACGCCAATTCACAAATCTCGACAAGGACCAATATGAGCAGCAAGCGTACCCCCCCGCCCTCCCCCCCGCGTCCGGCCGGACTGCGCCTGTGGCGCGCGCCCGCGCTGGCGGCGCTGCTGGCCATGGCCATGCTCGCCGGCCGCGCGGCGCACGCGGCCGACACCGGCGCCTGGATCGGCACCTGGAGCGCCAGCCCGCAGCCGACCTGGGGGGCGGACTTCGCCTTCCCCACCAACATTCCGGCAACGCTGCAAGACCAGACCATCCGCCAGGTGGCGCGGATCAGTCTTGGCGGCAAGCGCGTGCGCGTGGCGCTATCGAACGAATACGGCAGCGCGCCGCTACGCGTCGGCTCCGCGCATATCGCGCTGGCCGGCGCCGGTTCGGCGATCGTGCCCGGCACGGACCGGCCGTTGACCTTCGGCGGCAACACCTTCGCCGTGGTGCCGCCGGGGGCGCCGCTGCTCAGCGATCCGGTCGACCTGGCGCTGGCGCCCTTAGCCAGCGTCGCCGTCAGCGTCTTCCTGCCGCATGCCACGGCGGCCACCACCTTTCACTGGGACGGCCGGCAAACCGCCTACCTGGCGCCGGGCGAGCACGTCGCCAGCGCGCGCATCGAGGCCGAGCGCACCACCACCGCGCGCATTTTCCTCAGCGGCATTCAGGTCGAGGTCGAGGCCGCGGCGGACGCCGGCGCCGTGGTCGTGCTGGGTGACTCGATTAGCGACGGCAACGGCGCCGGCGTCGACGCCAACGCGCGCTGGCCCGACTTCCTGGCCGCCCGGCTGGCGCCGCGCAAGATCGCCGTGCTCAATGCCGGCATTTCCGGGGCGCGCCTGCTCGGCGACCGCATGGGCGCCAACGCGCTGGCGCGCTTCGAGCGGGACGTGCTGAGCCAACCGCGGCTGAAAAGCGTCGTCGTGCTGCTTGGCATCAACGACATCAGTTGGCCCGGGACGGCCTTCGATCCGCACGGCGTGCGCCCGTCGGCCGAGGCGCTGATCGCCGGCTATCGCCAATTGATCGCGCGCGCCCATCTGCGCGGCGTGCGGGTGGTCGGCGCCACGCTGACGCCGTTCGAGGGGGCCTTGGCCGGTACGCCGCTGGACAACTATTACCACGCGGACAAGGATCAGTTGCGTCAAGCCATCAACGCGTGGATACGCGGCGGCGGCGAGTTCGACGCCGTGCTCGACTTCGACGCGCTGCTCAGGGACCCCGCGCGGCCGCGCCGCCTACGCAGCGAATTCGACTCCGGCGACCACCTGCATCCGGGCGAGCGCGGCAACCGGGCGATGGCCGACGCCATCGACCTCGACGTCCTGTTCTAGCGCCATCGCCGGCCGCCCTCGGCTGCTGGTGGCGAACCCGCAACTGGGCGACGGCCAGCGCAAGGGGGTGCTCGGCCATTCCTCGCCGGGCTTGCTCAACGTCTACGTGCTGAAGCAGGATGGCGGCCAGTGTCGCCTGTTCAAACGCCGCGACAACGTCGACGCGCTCGGTTCCTACAGCCATGTCGGCGAGGCGCCGTGGCTTGAGCCGGCGCCGGGCAGGCCGGGCGCGGCGGTTTACCGGCCGGCGCGCACCGTTCTGATTTCGGCGATCATCTCGTGGTCTTCGTCCATCCCGGTTTCGACGAAGCCGAAGCTGGCGTAGAAATCCTTGGCAATCGGATTGCTTGGGTGGTAGCAAATATAGATGCGTTCGAGCGCCTGGTTTTGCCGTATTTCCTCCAGCGCCAGTTGCAGCGCCCGGCGGCCGATGCCCTTGCCCTGGTGCCGGTGGTCGACCATGAAACGGCAGATCGAATATTCGTTCGCCCGCTTATCGGCGCCGGCCTCGTCGTCGTCCATCGACCAGTACATTAAAAACCCAACCAGCTCGGTGCCGTTGTAGATCGCGCGCGGGCGCGCGTACGGGTCGAATTTCGATTCGGCGATCGAATACGCGTTGCTGGCCAGCATATCCTGCTGGTCCTCGGGCAGCTGCAGATTGATGACTGCGGCGAAATTGTCCCCGGTGACGTCGCGCAACGCGACATGCAACGCGTCTTTCATGGTGTTCCTTTATGCGTTGGGCCCCTGGCGCGGCCGCGCGCCGCCCGGTATGTTCAACAGGTCGAAGGCGTCGTCGGCGGGCGCGTATTGCAGCAGCGCGCGGGTGGCGTCGATCGCCAGCCGCTTGTAGCGGTTGTCGGAGACGCCGTGCACCACGTGGTAGCCGTGCAGCTCGGCTTCGACGCAGCGCGCCAGCAGCTGCACCACGTCGCGCTCGCTGATGAAGGCGGCGACGTCGCGCGGACTGTGGCTCTGGCCCGGCTGGAAGTCGGCCACGTTGGCGATGCGCACCGCCAGCGTCGTCATGCCGAACTGGTGCGCGAAGCTGGCGGCGACCCCCTCACCAAACGCCTTGCTGGCACCGTACATGTTCTTCGGCCGCGGCGCCATCGCCTCGTTCACCTGCACGTCGAGCGGATAGCCTTCGACCGCCTGCGCGCTGCTGGCGAAGACCACGCGGCGGCAGCCCTGCGCCTGCGCCGCGCTGAAGATGTTGTAGGTGCCAACGATGTTGGTCGGCAGCAGCGAGCTGTGGAAGTCGGCGTCGGGCGACGGGTCGCCGGCCAGGTGCAGCACCACGTCGATGTCCTTGCAGGCGGCCAGGCAGGACGCGTAGTCGGTCACGTCCAGCGCCACCGCCTCGTGCGGCGCCGACCACAGGGTCTCGGCGCGGATGTCGGCCAGGCGCAGCGTCAGCGCGGCGTGCGTGGTATGCCAGAAGGCGCTGCCGATCGCGCCGGCGGCGCCGGTGACGAGGACACGGGTGCTTGTCATGATGGGCTCCAAGGTTTGCAACTGTCGCGAAGGCACAGCGAGATGCCAATATTGCATTGTTGCACATCCGGCGAGCGCGGGTGCGCAAGCCAAGGCCGGCGCACGACCTAGCGCGGCGGCGCGCCCGCCAAGCCGCCCAGCAAGTCGATCGGCAGCGGGAAGACGATGGTCGAGCTCTTGTCGCCGGCGATATTGCTCAGCGTCTGCATGTAGCGCAGCTGCATAGCGCCCGGCTGCTGCGCCATCACCTGCGCCGCCTGCATCAGTTTTTCCGACGCCTGCAACTCGCCCTCGGCGTGGATCACCTTGGCGCGCCGTTCGCGTTCCGCCTCGGCCTGGCGCGCGATCGCCCGCACCATCGACTCGTCCAGGTCGACGTGCTTGATTTCGACGTTCGACACCTTGATGCCCCAAGTGTCGGTCTGGGCGTCGAGCACTTGCTGGATGTCGATGTTGAGGCGTTCGCGTTCAGCCAGCATGTCGTCGAGCTCGTGCTTGCCGAGCACCGAGCGCAACGTGGTTTGCGCCAATTGGTTGGTGGCCTCGAAGAAATCGGCGACCTCGATGATGGCCTTCTCCGGGTCGACCACGCGGAAGTACAGCACCGCGTTGACCTTGACGGAGACGTTGTCGCGCGAGATCACGTCCTGGGTCGGCACGTCATGCACCACGGTTCGCAGGTCGACCCGCACCATTTGCTGCAGCACCGGGATCAGCAGGATCAGGCCGGGGCCTTTGACCGCCCAGAAGCGGCCCAGCTGGAACACCACGCCGCGCTCGTATTCGCGCAGGATGCGAATGGACGAGCCCAGCAGCGCAAGCAGCACGAATACCAGGGTGGCCACGCTCAGATTCAACATTGTCATTCTCCTTGTTTGTCGCCCTCGCCGGCCGGGGCCACCGTCAGCAGCAGCCCCTGGCGCGCCAAAACGCGCACCGGCCGCCCAAGCCGCACGGCGCGGCGCTGACGACCCGCCAGTGTTCGCCGCGCAGCAGGACCCAGCAACCGTCGGGCCCCTGCTCCACCACCCGCGCCACGGCGCCGATCAGCTCGCCGGGGCCGCCCACCGTGGCGCGCCGGCGCGTGCGCAGCGCCAGCCCCAGCACGCCGGCGCCGAGCGCCGCGCTGAGCACGGCGATGCCGACGATCAGCGCCGGCGGCACGCCGTAACCGGGCAAATCGGTGTCGATGAGGATCAGCGCGCCGCCGACAAAGGCGACGGCGCCGCCCAGGCCCAGCACGCCAAAGCTGGGCAGGAAGGCCTCGGCCAACATGAAGGCGAGGCCCAGCAGGATCAAGCCGAGGCCGGCGTAATTGACCGGCATGAGTTGCAGCGCATACAGGCCGAGCAGCAGGCAGATGGCGCCGACCACGCCGGGCGCGACGGCGCCGGGCGTGGCGAATTCGAACATCAAGCCGTAGATGCCGATCGTCAGCAAGATCAGCGCCATGGCGGGGTCGGCGACGACGGCCAGCAGTCTGGCGCGCCAGTCGGGCGCCACCGCGACGACGGCCGCGCCGCGGCGGCCAGGCGGCAGCACGCGCCCAGCAACACGATAGCGAACGCGCGCAACACCTTGATGCCCAGGTCCGTGCCCATGTGCCCCACCGCCGGGAATGTTTATCTTATGGATAAGACCGCCTGGCGCGGTGTTGGTTCCGTTGCCGCGGGCCGGCAACGCAGAAAATCAAGCCATGGCAAAGAGCCGGGGTCAGGCCGTCAGCTTTGACCCCGGGGCGACGCCGTGGGTTTTAACAACCTCAACGACGAAGTTCGCCCAGCGTTCGGCTCAGACCCGCGGCGGGTCGGTCTCGCGCGCGAAGCTGCGGTGCGCCGCCAGCGCCGCCTTGAACTCGAGCAGCGCCGCCGCCGCGTCGGCCGGATCGGCGACGATCAGCGCCGGGTCGGGGCTGCCGTCGGGCAGCGTGGTCGGCACGCCGGCCTTGGCCAGCAGCGCCGCGCCGGCGCCCAGCACCAGCAGCGGCTTGCAGTGGCGGTATTGCAGGCGCAGGAAGTCGAGCGCGTGGGCGTCCCGGCCGAGTTGCTGCGCGGCCGCCTCGGCGCCGGGGAGCAGCACGGCGTCGTACAGCACCGACGGCCCCGCCTCCAGCGAGATTTCGACGTCCAGCGGCGCGCCCTTGGCCACCGCCAGCTCGCCCATGTGGCTGGCCACCAGGCGCGGCACCGCGCGTTCCTTGAGCAGGTCGGCGTACAGCTTGCGCACGGCGTCGCCATCCTCGCCCGGGCCGACCAGTATCGCCACGCGCCGCGTCGCGACGCCGCTCTGGCCGGGCCGGTGCAGCAGCGACAGCGGCGGTGACGGCTGGTAGGGCGGCGGCGGCACGTCGCTGGCCAGCGGCAGCGGCGCCGGCAGCGCCAGCCCCAGGCCCTGCGCGACGGCGCCGGCCAGCGTCGCGTCGACGTTGGCCAGCAGCGCCAGCACGCGCAGGCGCACCGCCGGCGTTTGCACCCGCGTCAGCTCGAAGCGGTAGGCGTTGATGATGTGCTGCCGCTCCGCCGCGCTCTGGCTGGTCCAGAACAGGCGCGCCTGGCCGTAGTGTTCGCCGAACAGCTCCGGCTTGCCGCGCACCTTGTCCTCCGCCAGCGGCTGCGGGAAGCTGGTGAAGCCGTTCGCCATGCCGGCCTGGAACGGGCAGCCGCCGCCCAGCGAATTCGGCTCGTAGTTGACGCGGCCGCGGTTGATCGACTGCCGGTGCATGCCGTCGCGCTGGTTGTTGTGGACCTGCGCCAGCGGCGCGTTGATCGGGATTTCGTGGAAGTTCGGCCCGCCCAGCCGGCTGATCTGGGTGTCGACATAGGAGTGGATACGCCCCTGCAGCAGCGGGTCGTGCGTGAAGTCGATGCCGGGCACGATGTGGGCGGTGCAAAACGCCACCTGCTCGGTCTCGGCGAAGAAATTGTCGGGGTTGCGGTCGAGCACCAGCTTGCCCACGATGCGCAGCGGCACCAGTTCCTCCGGCACGATCTTGGTGGCGTCGAGGACGTCGAAGCCGAACTGCTCGGCCTGCTCCTCGGTGAAGATTTGCAGCCCCAGTTCCCACTCGGGGAAGTTGCCGGCCTCGATGGCTTCCCACAGGTCGCGCCGGTGGTAGTCGGGGTCGGCGCCGATGATTTGGGCGGCCTCGTCCCAGACCAGCGAGTGGGTGCCGCCCAGCGGGTTCCAGTGGAACTTGCAAAACACCGACGCGCCCTCCTTGTTCACCAGGCGGAAGGTGTGCACGCCGAAGCCCTGCATGGTGCGGTAGCTGCGCGGAATGGCGCGGTCGGACATCAGCCACATCAGCATGTGCGCCGATTCCGGCATCAGCGAGACGAAGTCCCAAAAGGTGTCGTGCGCGCTGGACGCCTGCGGCATCGCGTGGTGCGGTTCCGGCTTGACCGAGTGGACAAGGTCGGGGAATTTCATCGCGTCCTGGATGAAGAACACCGGCATGTTGTTGCCGACCAGGTCCCAGTTGCCCTCGTCGGTGTAGAACTTGACGGCGAAGCCGCGCACGTCGCGCACCGTGTCGGCCGAGCCGCGCTCGCCGGCCACGGTGGAAAAGCGCACGAACACCGGCGTGCGCTTGCCGGCGTGGGCGAACGGCGCGGCGCGGGTCAGCTCGCCCAGGTCCTGGTAGGATTCGAAATAGCCGTGCGCGGCCGAGCCGCGCGCGTGCACCACGCGCTCGGGGATGCGCTCGTGGTCGAAATGGGTGATTTTTTCGCGCAGGATGAAGTCTTCCATCAGCGTCGGCCCGCGCAGGCCGAGCTTGAGCGAACTCTGGTTGTCGGCCACCGGCACGCCCTGGTTGGTGGTCAGCGGCTGCGCCGACGAGTCGACACGGACCCGGTCGAGCGGGCCGTTGTTGCGGTTCTCGCCGTGCGGCGGCACGCCGTCGCCGACCTTCGCCGAGGCCACCGTTTCGGTGGCGCTGCTGGCGGTGGCGACCGGCGCCGACGGCGCCACCGTGGCGCCCGGCTCCGGCGTGCGCGCGTCGTCGCCGTATTCATCCGGCTTGTTCGCGTTAAACGCGGTGCCGGCGGCCAAGTCCTGGCCCGTCACGACTTTTTCCAGTAGCGTGTCGGCGCGCTCGTCGTGCCGGCCCAGGCTTTGCGGCGGCGCCGCGTCGGACGGACCGGACACGGTACTTAACACGGAGCCGGCGCCGTCGACCGATTGTCCTGGTTTCTTACTATTTGTGACCATACAAGTAGCCTCTTAAAGATACTGCCCGGACCGGCATGGCCGGCGCCGGGCAGAGGGATTGACACGCATGCTGTTCTCGTTGTTTCTCATGTCCGGCCGGCGCCGCAGCGCCGTCGGGCCGGATCGCCGCATGGCGTAACGCCGGCATTCCCGCCCGCGGCTACTTGCGCGAGCCGATCAGTTTGGACAGGCCATAGCCGGCCGCCAGCGCCACCAGCAGCGACACCGCCGGGCTGCCGCGCACATAGCCGCGCCCGGTTTCGGCGATACGCTGGTAGGCCTCGCCGGCCTGCTTGCCGCGCTCGGCCAGCGAGGCCGAGGCCGCGCCGACCTGCTCGCCGACCTGGCTCATCTTGTCGCCGATCTGGCCGACCTTGGCGCTGACCTGGTCGACGCCGTTGTGGGCGCTGCTGGCCAGGCGGTCGGCGAACGGCTGCGCCTTCTCGGCCGCCTTGTCGATCGCGCCGTGCAGATCGGCGCGGCTGTCCTTGCCAATGGCGCTCAGGGCGTCGCGGTCAAATCCGGTTTTTTCGTTCGTGTTCATGTTGATTTCCTTTGATAAAGAAGAGTCCATTCATGACAACGGTTCGTAACCGGTCTCACGATTTTTCTCTGTTTGCCTGCGAAAGAAAATAGAAAGAAGGACCCGCACTGCGGCATATCAAGCCACGCTGACGGCGTTTGTCCGCCATCAAGGACGACGGCTTCTTCCGTTCATCAATATCGGCTAAGCAATATTGAGGCTCAACAATACCGCCGCCGCGATGGCGCCACCGTGCGCTGTCTAACAAACAAGGCATGCACGAAAAGATCCCCCGTTGAAGGCGCGCGCCAGTGTCCGCGCCGCCGTGGGACTTGCCGGAATAGCAAATCGGCCGGCAGGCCGCCTGCACCGCTTTGTACCAAACGGAATAAAATTCGCAAAAATACGACGTTTCACGTAAAAACCGTGGAAAACAGTGCGCAACCGGCCTCAAATAACACAATAATACGCCCGGATATTGAGCATAATTCAGTTCCGTGCATTATCTTTTACGGCGCCGGGCCTGCCATCGATACCCTCACCGGCTTGCCTGCACTTTTACTATCTGGAGACCAAATGAACATCAAACACATTGTGGGCGCAGCCGCCCTGTTGAGCGTAGCCGCCGGCGCCGTCGCGCAAGAAACCGTCGTCAAAATCGGCCACAGCGGCCCGTTGTCGGGTTCGCAAGCGTTTTCCGGCAAGGACAATGAAAACGGCGTCCGCCTGGCGATCGAGGAACTCAACGCCAAGCCGATCACCGTGGCCGGCAAGAAAATCAAATTCGAACTGGTATCGGAAGACGACCAGGGCGATCCGAAGGCCGGCGTGGCGGCGGCGCAAAAGCTGATCGACAGCGGCGTCAAATACGTGGTTGGCCCGTACAACTCGGGCGTCACGGTGCCGGCCTCGCGCGCCTACAACGACGCCGGCGTGATCATCGCCACCGTCGCCTCGAATCCGAAAATCACCCAGCAAGGTTACAAGAACCTGTTCCGCGTAAACGCCAGCGACACCCAGCTGGGTTCGAAAATGGCCCTGTACGCGGCCAAGGAAATGAAGCTCAAGACCGTCGCCGTGATCGACGACCGCACCGCCTTCGGCCAAGGCGTGGCCGAAGAGTTCAAGAAGCAGGCCAAGCTGTCCGGCCTGACGGTCGCCGGCCACGAATTCACCACCGACAAGTCGTTCGACTTCACCTCGATCCTGACCAAGCTGAAGGCCAAGAACGTCGAAGCGATCTTCTTCGGCGGCTACGCGCCACAGGGCGCGCCGATGGCACGCCAGATGAAACAGCTGGGCATTAACGCCAAGCTGCTGGGCGGCGACACCATCTGCACCGCCGAGATGGGCAACCTGGGCGGCGACGCCGTCGGCGAAAACGTGCTGTGCTCGCAAGGCGGCGCCATCCTCGACAAGGCCGCCAACGGCCCGGCCTTCAAGGCGCGCTTCCAGAAGCGTTTCAACCAGAACGCCGACGTCTACGCCGCCTCGTTCTACGACGCCACCATGCTGTACGCGCAAGCGATGCAAAAAGCCAATTCGATCGATCCGGTCAAAGTCGGCCCGACCATCGCCGCCATCTCGTACAAGGGCGTGGCGGGCAACTACGCGTTCGACGCCCACGGCGACATGAAGCAATCGCCAGTGACGATCTTCACGTTCAAAGGCGGCCAGCTGTCGCCGCTGACCAGCTATTGATGCACTGCGGCGCGGCACGGCCTTGCGCCGCGCCGCGCCGGCAAGAAATCGTGTATACCTCGCCTCATGGATCAGCCCAACGAACATGACGGCGCGGCACACCGCGGCACCCCGGCGCGGCCAGGCAGCGACCTGGTCGGCACCGCCGGCTGGAGCATCGCGCGCGACGCCGCGCCGCTCTTCCCCGCCCACGGCAGCCAGCTCGAACGCTACGCGGCCGTCTTCGGCGCCGTCGAAATCAACTCCTCTTTCTACCGTCCGCACCAGCCCAAAACCTATGCGCGCTGGCGCGACAGCGTGCCGCCGGCGTTTCGCTTTTCGGTCAAGCTGCCGCGCGCCATCACGCACGAACGGCGGCTGAGCGACATTGCCGCGCCGCTGGCGCAATTCGCCGGCCAGGTCGGCGAATTGCAAGACAAGCTCGGCTGCGTGCTGGTGCAATTGCCGCCCAGCCTGGCGTTCGCCCCGGCCGGCGCCGCCGACTTCATGGCGCGCCTGCGCGACAGCTTCGACTGCATGATCGCCTGCGAGGCGCGGCATGCGAGCTGGTTCGCCGACGCCGCCGGCGCGCTGCTGCGGCGCCACGCGGTGACCCGCGTCGCCGCCGACCCGCCCAAGGGCCAGCCGGGTGCCCACGCGCCCACCACCGCCGCCTCCTACACCCGCCTGCACGGCAATCCGCGGGTGTACTACTCGTCCTACCCGGACGACTTCCTGCGGCGGCTGGCCGAGCAACTGGCCGCCGGCGCCCGCGCCGGCGACGCGGCCTGGGTCGTCTTCGACAACACCGCCGCCGGCGCCGCGCTGCCGAACGCGCTGGCGGTCCGCGCCAACGTTGCCGGCTTGCGCGCTGCGGACTAAACCGACCTCCGGAAATCCGTTCGGCGCGCGCGTCGTCAGGCGTAGGTGTGACAGCGTACATACAGCAGCGACCTCGTCCTTTAATGTGGCAGCTTGGCCATTCCAGACACGCTTTACCACCACGACGGGCCGTTGAGCACATCGACAACAAGGACAAACGCCATGACAAATAACGATATCGGCATGAGCATGCGCGTCAACGGCGCGCCGACCGCGCTGTCGCTGCGCCCCGCCTGCACCCTGCTCGACGTCTTGCGCGAGAAGCTGCAATTGACCGGCACCAAGAAGGGCTGCGACCACGGCCAGTGCGGCGCCTGCACCGTGCTGGTCAACGGCAAGCGCATCAATTCCTGCCTGACCCTGGCGCTGATGCACGACGGCGCCGACGTCACCACCATCGAGGGCCTGGCCCGCGGCGAGCAATTGCACCCGCTGCAACAAGCCTTCCTCGACCACGACGCCTTCCAATGCGGCTACTGCACGCCGGGGCAAATCTGCTCGGCGCAGGGTTTGCTCATCGAGAACCAGGCGCGCACGGCCGACGAGGTGCGCGAACTGATGAGCGGCAATCTGTGCCGCTGCGGCGCCTACCCGAACATCGTCGCGGCGATCATGCAGGTGCTGCAATCGGGCGCGCGGGGCGAACGCGATGCATGACTTCGACTGGGCGGTGGCGCGCGACCTGCCCGACGCCGTGCGGCGCCTGGCCGCGCGCGGCGACGCCGCGCTGATCGCCGGCGGCACCAACATGCTCGACCTGATGAAGGAAAACGTCAGCCGGCCCGGCCAGCTGATCCACATCGGCCGGCTGCCGCTGGCCGGCATCGACGCCACGCCCGACGGCGGCCTGCGCATCGGCGCGCTGGCCAGCAACGCCGACACCGCCAGCCACCCGCGCGTGCGCGCCGACTACCCGCTGCTGGCCAGCGCCATCCTGGCCGGCGCCTCGGCGCAGTTGCGCAACATGGCCAGCGCCGGCGGCAACCTGATGCAGCGCACCCGCTGCTACTATTTCTACGACGTCGGCACGCCCTGCAACAAGCGCGAACCCGGCTCCGGCTGCCCGGCCATCGGCGGCATGAACCGCATCCACGCCATCCTCGGCGCCAGCGCGCACTGCGTCGCGGTGCACCCGTCCGACATGTGCGTGGCCCTGGCCGCGCTCGACGCCACGGTCGAGGTGCTCGGGCCGAACGGGCCGCGGGCGATACCGTTCGGGCAGTTCCACCGCCTGCCCGGCGACACGCCGGAACGCGACACCAATCTGGCGCGCGATGAAATCATCACCGCGCTGCTGCTGCCGCCGGCCGGCGCGGCGCGGCGCAGCGCCTACGTCAAGGTGCGCGAGCGCAGCTCGTACGCGTTCGCGCTGGTGTCGGCCGGCGTCGCGCTGGAACTCAAGGACGGCGTGCTGGGCGAGGTGCGCATCGCGCTCGGCGGCGTGGCGCACAAACCGTGGCGCGACGCCGCCGCCGAACAGCTGTTGCGGGGCCGCAGCCCCGACCGGGAAGCCTTCCGCGACGCCGCGCAAAGGCTGCTGCGCGGCGCCGCCGGCCTGTCCGACAACACGTATAAGATCGAGATGGCGGCGCGCGCCGTGGTGCGCGCGCTGGAGCAGGCCACGGCCGCGAAGGAGGCGCCATGAACCACGCTGTGAACAACACCGCGAACCACGCCGGCGGCGCCGGCGACAGCGCCGCCGCCAGCCAGCTGGGACGCCCGCTGAGCCGCACCGACGGCCGCGGCAAAGTCACCGGCGCGGCGCGCTACGTGGCCGAAATCGCCGTGCCCGGCGTGGCCTACGGCTACATCGTCTCGAGCAGCATCGCGCGCGGGCGCGTCAGCGCCATCGCCACCGAGCAGGCGCTGGCGGTACCCGGCGTGGCGCACGTCCTGACCCACCTGAACCGGCCGACGCCGGCCTGGTTCGACCGCAACTACCGCGACGACGACGCGCCGCCGGGCTCGCCGTTCCGCCCGCTCTACGACGACATCGTGCGCTACAGCGGCCAGCCGGTGGCGCTGGTGCTGGCCGACTCCTTCGAGGCGGCGCGCCAGGGCGCGGCGCTGGTGCGGGTCGACTACCAGCGCTGGCGCCACGGCACCAACCTGGATCACCAGCGCGGCAGCGCCTACGCGCCGGGCAAGACCAAGGCCGGCTTCGCGCTGCCGGCGCCGCGCGGCGACTTCGACGCCGCCTTCGGCGCCGCCGCCGTGCAGGTCGAGGCCGAGTACCGCCACGCGGCCCAGCACCACAACCCGATGGAAATGCACGCCTCGACCGTCATCGTCGAAGCCGACGGCGGCCTGACCATCTACGACAAGACCCAGGGCCCGCTGAACAGCCAGAACTACGTCTGCAAGGTGTTCGGCCTGGCGCCCGAGCGGGTGCGCGTGAAGTCGGCCTTCGTCGGCGGCGCCTTCGGCTCCGGGTTGCGGCCGCAGCACCAATTGTTCCTGGCGGTGATGGCGGCGCTGGCGCTGCAACGCCCGGTCAAGCTGGCGTTGACGCGCCAGCAGATGTTTTCCTTCGGCCACCGCCCGGAAACCGTGCAGCGGCTGGCGCTGGGCGCGGCCGCCGACGGCACCCTGCTGGCGCTGCGCCACGAAGCCATCGCGGAAACCTCGCGCTGCGAGGACTACACCGAAAACGTGGTCGACGTGGCCGGCCAGATGTACCGCTGCGCCAACGTGGCCTACGCCCACCGCCTGGTGGCGCTGGACGTCCACACGCCGCTCGACATGCGCGCCCCGGGCGGCGTCAGCGGCTGCTTCGCGCTGGAATGCGCGATCGACGAGCTGGCCCACGCGCTGGACATGGACCCGCTCGAGCTGCGCCTGAAGAACTACACGGAACGCGACCAGAACCGCGACCAGCCCTTCTCCAGCAAGGAATTGCGCGCCTGCTTCGCCCAGGGCGCCGCGCATTTCGGCTGGAACCGGCGGCCGCGCGCGCCGCGCACGCTGCAGGCCGGCCAGCAGCTGGTCGGCTGGGGCATGGCGGCCGGCATCTGGGGCGCGCACCAACTGCCGGCGCAGGCGCGCGCGGTGCTGGGCGCCGACGGCAAGCTGAGCGTTTCCAGCGCCAGCGCCGACATCGGCACCGGCACCGTCACCGTGATGACGCAGATCGCCGCCGCCACGCTGGGCCTGGCGGCGGCCGACGTGACGTTCGCGCTGGGCGACTCGGCCTTGCCGAAGGCGCCGCTGCAGGGCGGCTCGTTTACCGTCGCCTCGGTCGGCACGGCGGTGCAGGCGGCCTGCCTGAAGCTGGCCAGGAAACTGCTGCGCCTGGCCAGGCAGGTGCCGCGCTCGCCGCTGTCGGGCGCGCTGCTGGAGGACGTCGAATTCGCCGGCGGCGCGATCTACCTGAAGGCCGACGCCGGGCGCGCCGTGACGCTGGTGGAGGCGATGCGCCACGCCGGCCTGGCCAGCCTGGAGGACAGCGCCAAGACGCTGCCGTCGCCGAAGCACCTGCGCTACAACCGCAGCACCCATTCGGCGGTGTTCGTCGAGGTGACGGTGGACCGCGACCTGGGCACGGTGCGGGTGACGCGGGTGGTCAGCGCGGTCGCCGGCGGGCGCATCTTGAACCCGAAAACGGCGCGCAGCCAGATCCTCGGCGGCGTCGTCTGGGGCATTGGCATGGCCTTGATGGAGCACAGCGCAACCGACCACGTGCTGGGGCGCTATATGAACCACAGCCTGGCCGAATACCACATTCCGGTGCACGCCGACATCCACGACATCGAAGTCATTTTTGTCGAGGAAAAGGACGACATCGTCAACCCGCTGGGGGCCAAGGGCCTGGGCGAAATCGGCATCGTCGGGGTCGCCGCGGCGGTGGCCAACGCCATCTTCCACGCCACCGGCACGCGCGTGCGCGCGCTGCCGATCACGCCCGACAAGCTGCTGTGACGGCGGCGTCACGCTTGAATGCGTTGTTAACCTAAACAAGCACAAGTATGTACAATCAAACAAGCGGCCGTTGCGCCGCGCCACGCCCGGCTCGCTCGACTTTCCATATCGAACCTCGTATTTCCGGAAAAATATTTTGCTGATTCCAACAGAGCCAATTGGCAGTATCCCCCGCCCCATCGAACTGATCGACGCGGTCCAGCGGGGCGGCGCCGGCGCCGACCTGGAGCGGCTGTACGACGCCGCCATCCGCGACACCGTGGCGCTGTTCGAGGCGACCGGTTCGCCCGTCATCACCGACGGCGAGCAGCGCAAGTACCATAATTTCTGGACCTACTGCGTGCACGGCCTGCCCAACACCGACGCCGAGGGCTTTAAAATCCCCTTTTCGGCCGGCCACACGCGGCGCATGCCGCGCCTGACGCGCGGGCCGTTCCGCTACCAGCGCTACGCCGACAGCTATCTGGAAGTGGCCATGCGCCACGCCCGCGTGCCGGTCAAGCAGGCGGTCATTTCGCCGTCGGCGCTGAGCCTGATGTATCCGGCCGAGGGCATCCCCGGCTACTCGCGCGACGCCTTCATCGCCGACCTGCTGGGCGAACATGAAAAGGAAGTGCGCAACTGCTTGGCCAAGGGCGCCTACAAGGTGCAGATCGACTTCACCGAGGCGCGCCTGGCGGTCAAGCTCGACCCCAGCGGCGACCTGCTGAACAGCTTCATCGACTTGAACAACCTGGCGCTGGCGCGCTTTTCGGAGCAGGAGCGCCAGCGCATCGGCGTACACACCTGCCCCGGCAGCGACCGCGACTCGACCCACAGCGCCGACATCGACTACGCGGATCTGCTGCCGAGCCTGTTTGAACTGCGCGTCGGCAGTTTCTACATCGCCCTGGCCGGCGAGCCGGACCGCGTACGCGTGCTCAAGATCATCCGCCGCTACCTGAAGCCGAACCAGCGCGTCTTCGTCGGCGTGGTCGCACCGATCGACCCGCGCATCGAAACGCCGGAAGAGGTGTGCGAGCGGGTGCTCGAGGCGGCCCGCTACCTCCCCCTGGCCCAGCTCGGCACCACCGACGATTGCGGCTTCTCGCCGTTTTGCGACGACACCACCACCAGCCGCGAGACCGCCTTCGCCAAGATCCGCGCGCGCGTGCTGGGCACGGCGATGGCCGCGGCGGTACTCGGCGCCGCCGCGCCATGAAACAGGAGGACGAGGACGCCCTGTTGCGCTCGGTCGCCCTGCAAAACGCGCAAAGCATTTTCCCTGGCGCGCCAGCGCGCCGAAGCGGCCTTGCTGAAAGCCAAGGAAGATTTGGAAATGCGCTCCGAGCAACTGGCGACGTCGCTGGCGACCACCGTGGCGACGCTGGAATCGACCACCGACGGCATCGCGGCGGTCGACGCGGCGCTGCGCATCACCGCCTTCAACCGGCGTTTCGTCGCCATGCTGGGCCTGGCGCCCGAGCTGATGCTGGCGGGCGACTACGCGCGCGTGATGGCGGCGGTCAGCGCGCAGTTCGCGGCGCCGCAGGCGTTCCTGGCGCGGGTGCGCGAGATCGACGCCTCGTCGCTGCCGGAAAGCTACGACCTGCTGGAACTGGCCGACGGCCGCGCCTTCGAGCGCTATTCCAAGGTGCAATACGTCAACGGCGCCGAACAGGGCCGCGTCTGGAGCTTTCGCGACATCACCGCGTGGCGCCGCACCGAGGCGGCCTTGCGCGACGAAACCTCGATCCTGGAACGGCTCAATGAAACCGGGGCGATGCTGGCGTCCAAGCTCAACGTCGAGGAATTGCTGCAGGCGGTCGTCGACGCCACCACCGAACTGAGCGGCGCGCAGTTCGGCGCCTTTTGCTACATCAGCCGCGACGAACGGGGCGAGGTGGATACCCGGTGCAAACTGGCCGGGCCGGCGCCGAACCCGTTCGCCCGCTTCGGCCGCCCCGGCGCCGCCGGCCTGTTCCAGGCCACCCTGGACGGCCACGCGGCGATCCGCCACGACGACGTCGGCGCCGCCTGGCACGACGGCGCGCCGGCGCCGCTGCGCGCCTACCTGGCGGTGCCGGTGCTGTCGCGCCTGGGCGACGTGCTGGGCGGCCTGTGTTTCGGCCACGCGGCGGCGGCGGTGTTTACCGCCCGCACCGAACGCCTGATCGTCGCCGTGGCGGCGCAGGCGGCGGTAGCCATCGACAACGCCAGGCTGTACGCGGCGGCGCAACAGTCGGCGCGCGAACGCGAACTGCTGCTCGCCTCCGAGCGGGCGGCGCGCTCCGAGGCGGAACGCCTGAGCGCGGTCAAGGACGAGTTCCTGACGACGCTGTCGCACGAATTGCGCACGCCGCTCGGGGCCATCCTCGGCTGGTCGCAGATCCTGCGCGCCGGGCCGAAAAGCCAGAGCGACCTGATGCGCGGCTTGGAAACCATCGAACGCAACGCCCGCCTGCAGGCGCGGCTGGTCGAGGATTTGCTCGACATGGGCCGCATCAGTTCCGGCAAGGTGCGCCTGGACGTGCAGCCGGTCGAGCTGCTCGGCGTCATCCACGCCGCCATCGACACGGTGCGCCCGGCGGCGCACGCCAAGGGCATCGGCCTGAAACTCTTGCTCGACCCGTCCGCCGGCGCCGTCTCGGGCGACCCGAACCGGCTGCAACAGGTGTTGTGGAACCTGCTCACCAACGCCATCAAGTTCACCCCCAAGAACGGCGAAGTGCAACTGCTGCTCGAACGCGTCAACTCGCACATTGAACTGAGCGTGGCCGACACCGGAGCCGGCATCGCGCCCGAATTCCTGGCCCACGTGTTCGACCGCTTCCGCCAGGCCGACGGCTCGACCACGCGCCACTATGGCGGCCTGGGCCTGGGCCTGTCGATCGTCAAGAGCCTGGTGGAGTTGCACGGCGGCACCGTGCAGGCGCGCAGCGCCGGCAGCGGACTGGGCGCGACGTTTACCGTGTGCCTGCCGGTGATGGCGCTGCGGCGCAGCCTCTACAGCGGCGGCCGGGTGCAGCCGGGCACGGAAATCTCCCCGGCGCCGCCGTTCGCGCCGGCCAACCTGAGCGGCATCAAGGTGCTGGTGGTCGACGACGAGCCGGACACCCGCGACCTGGTGCGGCGCCTGCTGGAGGAATGCCACGCCGAGGTCGTCACCGCCGCGTCGGCGGCCGATACGCTGGCGCTGCTGGAGCGCGAACGTCCCCACGTGCTCATCAGCGACATCGGCATGCCCGACGTCGACGGCTACGAATTGCTGCGCCGCGTGCGGGCGCTGGGCGCCGAACGCGGCGGCAAGGTGCCGGCCATTGCGCTGACCGCGTTCGCCCGCTCGGAGGACCGCACCCGGGCCTTGCGCGCCGGCTACCTGGCGCACGTCGCCAAGCCGGTCGAGCCCGGTGAGTTGATCGCCACCGTGGCCAGCGTGGCCGACCGCGCCGGACCGTGAAAGTCGCGCGCGAGGTGCGGTGCGGTGCGAAGCGGCGCCGAAACCGGGATAAAATGGGCGCTGCCTTATCGCCGCGCCGGCGTCCGCCGCAACCAGGAACAACATGACTTTGAACCAAGACATGAGCACCCCGCTTGCGGCCGACATCGCCGCCATCGCCGCCATCGGCGCCGTCCCGACGATCCTGCAACTGATGTCGCGCATCACCGGCCTGCGCTTCGCCTGCGTGGCCCGGGTCACCAGCGAATCGTGGACCGCCTGCGCCGTGCTCGACCAGATCGATTTCGGCATGAAGGCGGGCGACCAGCTGCAACTCGACACCACGCTGTGCAACGAGGTGCGCATCGGCGGCGGCGCCATCGCCATCGACCACGCCAGCGTCGACCCGCACTTTAGCGGACACATCACGCCGCGCCTGTACGGCTTTGAAAGCTATGTCTCGCTGCCGCTGTACCGCGCCAACGGCGACTACTTCGGCACGCTGTGCGCGCTCGACCCGAAGCCGGCCAAGGTGGCCGATCCGCACACGCTGGGCACCCTGACACTGCTGGCCGACTTGATATCCCAGCAACTGGAGGGCGAAAGCCGCTGGGGCGCCAGCGAGGCCGCCCTGCTCGACGCCCGCGCCACCGCCGAGCTGCGCGAACAATTCATCGCCGTGCTGGGCCACGACCTGCGCACGCCGCTGGGGTCGATCATCGGCGGCACCGACATCCTGCTGCGCAAGCCGCTCGACGAGCAGACCCGCTTCACCGTCGAGCGCATGCGCCGCAGCGGCTACCGCATTGCGGCGCTGGTCGACGACGTGCTCGACTTCGCCCGCGGCCGGATGGGCGGCGGCATTCCGCTGAACCTGAAGGCGACCGACGCGCTGGCGGCGGACTTCGAGCACGTCGTCGCCGAGTTGCGCGGCGCCTTCCCGCTGCGCGCCATCGACAGCCTGATCGACATCCAAGCCATCATCTTTTGCGACCGGGTCAGGCTGGCGCAACTGTTGTCGAACCTGCTCACCAACGCGCTGGTGCACGGCGCGCCGGAGCGCCCGGTCACGCTGACGGCGCTGGCCGCCGACGACGTGCTGCGCGTTGAAATCAGCAACGGCGGCGCGGCCATTGCGCCGGAGCTGATCGCCCGCCTGTTCCAGCCTTACTGGCGCGGCGCCGCCGAGAACGCGCCCGCCGGCCTTGGGCTGGGCCTGTATATCGCGGCCGAAATCGCCCGCTGCCACGGCGGCGCGCTGGCCGTCAGCTCCAACGACGCGCTGACCACCTTCCGCTTCACGCTGCCGTTGAAAACCTGAGGCCGGCGCGCCGGCCGGACTTTCCAACGCTCAAGGTGGCGCCGGCGCGGCGCAATCGGGCGCAGCATAAGGGTTCGCCCCCCCCCCCGGCCCACGCGACACCAGGAGAAGCCCATGAGCCAGCGAATGTTTGAATCGTGCATCGACGCCTGCCACCTGTGCGCCAACGCCTGCGACCACTGCGCGGTATCCTGCCTGGCGGAAGCGGACGTCGCCAGGATGGCGCGCTGCATCGCCGTCGACGTCGATTGCGCCCAGATCTGCCGGCTGGCGGCCGGCTTCATGGCGCGCGGCAGCGAATCGGCCGCCGCCGTTTGCCGGGCCTGCGTCGACGCCTGCAACGCCTGCGCCGACGAATGCGCAAGGCATGCCATGCAGCATTGCCAGGACTGCGCGCTGGCCTGGGGGGGGGGGGGGGGGGGGGGGGGGGGGAGGGGGGGGGGGGGGGGGGGGGGGGGGGGGGGGAGGCGTGTGGACGTCAGCGTAAGGAGCTTCGGGAGTATGCGAGTATGCG
>NZ_JBJXIB010000088.1:0-25435 GCF_046115965.1 Janthinobacterium sp. CG_23.3
CCTCCCCCCCCCCTATTCCTCCCTGCGCTATCCCCCTCTTGTCCCTTTCTCCCCCCCTCCCTCTGTTCCGCCACGTCGCCCGTCTTCTCCGCGCCGCGCGGCGCCGCCGCGGCGCGCTGGCCCGGCGCCGCCGGCGGCTGCGGCAAATACAGGGTGAACGTGCTGCCGCGGCCCTCCCCGCTCGCGACGTCGAGCTCGCCGCCCAGCAGCCGGGCGATTTCGCGGCTGATGGCCAACCCCAGGCCGGTGCCGCCGTAGCGCCGCGCGGTGCTGGCGTCGGCCTGCTGGAAGGCGTCGAAAATCACGCCCTGCTTCGCCGCCGCGATGCCGATGCCGCTGTCGCTGACGCTGAAGGCGAGCACCAGCGCGGCCTGTTCCAGAGCCGGCCTGCCGGCGCCCCAGCCGGAGCGCGCGATGCGCGCCGACAGCGACACGCCGCCCTTGGCGGTGAACTTGACCGCGTTCGACAACAGGTTCTTGAGCAGTTGCTTGAGGCGCTGGCCGTCGCTGCGCACGACGGCCGGGAAGTCGGCGGCGACGTCGAGCGAAAAGGCCAGGCCCTTGGACTCGGCGAGGTGGCGGAACGCCTTGTCGAGGTCGCCGGCAAGCTCGGCCGTGGCGACGTCCTCGATGTCCAGCGTGGCGCTGCCCGCCTCGATTTTCGACAGGTCGAGGATGTCGTTGATCAGGTGCAGCAGGTCGCGCCCGGACCCATGCATGACCCGCACCATCTCGAGCTGCTTCTCGCTGAGGTTCTGCTCGCGGTTCTGGCGCAGCTGCTCGGCCAGCAGCAGCAGGCTGTTGAGCGGGGTGCGCAACTCGTGCGACATGTTGGCGAGGAATTCGGATTTGTACTTCGACGTCAGCGCCAGCTGCGCCGCCTTGTCCTCCAGGCTGTTGCGCGCCACTTCGATTTCGCGGTTCTTGCGCTCGACCTCGGCGTTTTGCTCGGACAACTGGCGCGCCTTGCGTTCGAGTTCCGCGTTGGTTTTCTGCAACTCGTTTTGCTGGGACTGGAACTCCCCCTCCAGCGCCTGGGCCTGCTGGCGCAGCAGCGCCTCGGTGCCGGAGGCCGTCTCGATCGAATTGAAGACGATACCCAGGCCCTCGGCCAGCTGGTCGAGAAAGCTCAGGTGGATCGCCTGGTAGGGGCTGAAGGCGCCGATCTCGATGACCGCCTTGACCTGCTCCTCGAACAGGATCGGCAGCACGACGATGTTGCGCGGGCTGGCCTGGCCGAGCCCGGAGACGATCGGCACGTAGTCGTCCGGCACGTGGGTGATCAGCAGGCGTTTTTTTTCCAGCGCGGCCTGGCCGACGACGCCCTCGCCGACGGCCCATTCGTTCGACAGGTTCTTGCGCTGCTGGTAGCCGTAGCTGGCCACCAGGCTGAGGCGGCGGACGGCGCCGCCGCCCTGCCGCGCCGGCGCCTGCATCAGGTACAGCACCGCGTGCTGCGAGGCCACCAGCGGCGCCAGCTCCGACAGCAGCAGGCGCGCGACGGCGCCGAGGTCGCGCTGTCCCTGCAGCATGCGGGTCAGGCGCGCCAGGTTGGTCTTCAACCAGTCCTGCTCGGTGTTGCGCTCGGTGGTTTCCCTGAGGTTGCGGATCATCTGGTTCAAATTGTCCTTCAGGTCGGCCACCTCGCCGCGCGCGGCCACCTGGATCGAGCGCATCAGGTCGCCCTTGGTCACCGCCGTGGCCACCTCGCCGATCGCCCGCACCTGGGTGCTCAGGTTGGCCGCCAGTTCGTTGACGTTGTCGACCAGGTCCTTCCAGCTGCCGGCGGCGCCCGGCACCACCGCCTGGCCGCCGAGGCGGCCCTCGACGCCGACCTCGCGCGCCACCCGCGTCACCTGGTCGCTGAAGGTCGCCAGCGTGTCGACCATGTCGTTGATGGTGTCGGCCAGCGAGGCCATCTCGCCCTTGGCCGGCACCATCATCTTGCGCTTCAGGTTGCCCACCGCGACCCCGGTGACGACCTTGGCCATGCCGCGCACCTGGTCGGTCAGGTTGTCGGCCATCAGGTTGACGCTGTCGGTGAGGTCCTTCCAGACGCCGGAGACGCCGGAGACCTGGGCCTGGCCGCCGAGCTTGCCGTCGGTGCCGACCTCGCGCGCCACCCGCGTCACCTCGCCGGCGAAGCTGTTCAACTGGTCGACCATGATGTTGATGGTGTCCTTCAACTGCAGCACCTCGCCCTGGACGTCGACGGTGATTTTCTGCGACAGGTCGCCGTTGGCCACCGCCGTGGTGACGGTGGCGATGTTGCGCACCTGCGCGGTGAGGTTGTTGGCCATGCGGTTGACGTTGTCGGTGAGGTCCTTCCACACGCCGGAGACGCCCTTGACGTCGGCCTGGCCGCCCAGCTTGCCCTCGGTTGCCGGCCATCGCGTTGACGCTGTCGGTCAAGTCCTTCCAGACGCCGGAGACGTCCTTCACCTGGGCCTGGCCGCCCAGCTTGCCGTCGGTGCCGACCTCGCGCGCCACCCGCGTCACCTCGCCGGCGAAACTGTTCAACTGGTCGACCATGATGTTGATGGTGCTCTTGAGTTCGAGCACCTCGCCCTTGACGTCGGCGGTGATCTTGCGCGACAGGTCGCCGCGGGCCACCGCCGTCGTCACCTCGGCGATGTTGCGCACCTGGCCGGTGAGGTTGCTGGCCATCGCGTTGACGCTGTCGGTGAGGTCCTTCCAGACGCCGGCGACGTCCTTGACCTGGGCCTGGCCGCCTAGCCTGCCCTCGGTGCCGACCTCGCGCGCCACCCGCGTCACCTCGCCGGCGAAACTGTTCAACTGGTCGACCATGATGTTGATGGTGTCCTTCAGTTGCAGGATTTCGCCGCGCACGCCGACGGTGATCTTGCGCGACAGGTCGCCGCGCGCCACCGCCGTGGTCACCTCGGCGATGTTGCGCACCTGGCCGGTGAGGTTGTTGGCCATCAGGTTGACGCTCTCGGTGAGGTCCTTCCACACGCCGGCGACGCCCTTGACCTCGGCCTGGCCGCCCAGCTTGCCATCGGTGCCAACCTCGCGCGCCACCCGCGTCACCTCGCCGGCAAAGCTGTTCAACTGGTCGACCATGATGTTGATGGTGTCCTTCAGGCGCAGGATCTCGCCCTTGACGTCGACCGTGATCTTGCGCGACAGGTCGCCCTGCGCCACCGCCGTGGTCACCTCGGCGATGTTGCGCACCTGGCCGGTGAGGTTGTTGGCCATCAGGTTGACGCTCTCGGTGAGGTCCTTCCAAACGCCCGAGACGCCCTTGACGTCGGCCTGGCCGCCCAGCTTGCCCTCGGTGCCGACCTCGCGCGCCACCCGCGTCACCTCGCCGGCGAAGCTGTTCAACTGGTCGACCATCAGGTTGATGGTGTCCTTCAGGCGCAGGATCTCGCCCTTGACGTCGACGGTGATCTTGCGCGACAGGTCGCCCTGGGCCACCGCCGTGGTCACCTCGGCGATGTTGCGCACCTGGCCGGTCAGGTTGCTGGCCATCAGGTTGACGTTGTCGGTCAAGTCCTTCCAGACGCCGGAGGCGCCCTGGACCATCGCCTGGCCGCCAAGCTTGCCCTCGGTGCCGACCTCGCGCGCCACCCGCGTGACCTCGCTGGAAAAGCTGTTGAGCTGCTCGAGCATGGTGTTGATGATGTGGGCGTTCTTCAGGAACTCGCCCTTCAGCGGGCGTCCCTCGATGTCGAGCTGCATGCTTTCGCTGAGCGCGCCGCGCGCCACGGCGCCGATGACGCGGCCGACGTCGCGCACCGGTTGCACCAGGTTGTCGATCATCGAGTTGATCGCGTTGAGTTCGGCGCCCCAGGCGCCGGCGGTGCGCTCGAACTGCATGCGCTGGCCCAGCCGGCCTTCGCTGCCGACCAGCAGCGAGACGTGCCCGACCGCCCTGGCCAGCTGCTCGTGGGTGCTGGCGATGTCGTTGACGGCGTCGGCGATCTTGCCGTCGACGCCGCCCCAGTCCTGCCCCAGGCGCGCGCTGAAGTCGCCCTCGCGCAGCGCGGTGAGGGCCTGCAACAGCAACGGGCCGAACGCGCGGCCGCCGCCGCCGCCCCCGGCGCCCAGGTCGTGCGCGCGCCGCTGCGCTGGTGCCGCGCGCCGCTCCGCCGGTGCCGCCTGTGGATTCATGCCGCCCCCCCCGTCTGCGGCCGCGCCAGCCTGAACGGCCCGCGCCGCAACAGTTCCAGGGCCTGCTCGTTGGACACCGGTTCGCTGAAATAGTGCCCCTGCAATTCGTCGCAGCCGTGGGCGATCAGGAACTCCATCTGCGCCGCCGTCTCGACCCCCTCGGCGATGACGGTCAGGCGCAGCACGTGCGCCAGCGTGATGATGGCCAGCACGATGGCCGCGTCGCCGGCGTCGGTGGCGATGTCGCGCACGAAGGAGGCGTCGATTTTCAGCTTGTCGATCGGCAGGCGCTTCAGGTAGGCCAGCGAGGAATGGCCGGTGCCGAAGTCGTCGATGGCGATCGTCATGCCCAGCGCGTGGATCTGGCGCAGCGTCTGCACCGCCAGCGCCGGGTTGCCCATGACGGCGCTTTCGGTCAGCTCGAGCTCGAGCATCGACGGCGCGATGCCGGCGCCGCGCACCACGGCGGCGATGTCGCGCGCGACCGTGTCGCGGCGCAATTGCAGCGCCGACACGTTGACGGCGATCGGCACGCCGCCCAAGCCCAGGGCGCCCCAGCGCCGCAGCTGCGCCGCCGCCTCGCGTATCGCCCAGGCGCCGATCACCTCGATGCGCCCGGTTTCCTCGGCAACCGGGATGAACACGGCCGGCGGGATCGCCCGGCCGTCGGCCTGCGGCCAGCGCATCAACGCCTCGAAGCCGCAGATGTCGCCGCTGGCCGCGCACACCTTGGGCTGGTAGTGCAGCACGAACTCGCCGGCGCCGACGGCGCGCTGCAGCGCGCAGCTGAGCTCGAGCTTGCGGCTGGCCGCCTCGTGCATGCGCGGGGTGAAGAAGGAAAAGCGCGCGCCGCCCTCCTGTTTGGCATGGTACATCGCGGTGTCGGCGTTGCGCAGCAGCGTCGCCGCTTGCTGGCCGTCGTCGGGGAAGACGGCGATGCCGACGCTGGGCGTGACGCGCAAATGGCGGCCTTCGATCTGGCAGGCGGCGGAGACGGCGGCGAGGATCTTGTCGGCCACCAGCGCCGCGTCCTCGACGTCGTGCATGCCCACCAGCAGCACCACGAACTCGTCGCCGCCCAGGCGGGCCACGGTGTCGCCGTCGCGCACGCAGGTGCCGAGCCGCTCGGCGACGTCCTGCAGCAGCCGGTCGCCGGCGGCGTGGCCGAGCGAGTCGTTGATCTCCTTGAAATGGTCGAGGTCGATGAACAGCACCGCCACCGTGGCGTGCTGGCGCTCCCCCTGGGCGGTGGCCTGGCGCATGCGGTCCTCCAGCAACAGACGGTTGGGCAAACCCGTCAGGGCGTCGTGGAACGACTGGTGCAACACGTAGGCCTCCATTTCCTTGCGCTCGGTGATGTCGCGCGACACCATCACCACCTGCGCCACGGCGCCCGAGGGCGCGCGGACCAGGTTCGTGGCCGACTCCAGGTAGCGGCCGGTACGGCCCAGCACCCGGTACTGCAGGCGCCGGTGGGCGTCGCCGGCGACCAGTTGCGCCAGCGCCGCGCGCACGCGCTCGCGGTCGTCGGCATGGACGATGCCGGCGTAGTTGCCGCCGAGCTCGATCGCGGCGCCGAATTCATCGACATAACTGGGGCTGGCGTACAACCAGGCGCCGGCGCTGTCGAGCAGGGCCACGTAGTCGCCGGCGTGCTGGACGATCAGGCGCTCGGCGTCGGCGCAACGCTCGGGGCCGCCGGCGGCGCCCCCGGCGGCCGCGCCCGGCGGCGGCTGGCTGCGCGCCAGATCGATCAAGCCCTGCACCTTCGCCTTGAGCACCTCGGGCGGCACCGGCATGAACAGGTAGTCGGCGGCGCCCAGGTCATAGCCCTTCGTGCGGTCGAGGTCGGTGGCGCGGTGCGAAGTCAGGAAGATGATCGGCGTGCATTGCGAGCGCGGCCGCAGGCGGATCAGCCGCGCCGTCTCGAAGCCGTCAAGGCCGGCCATCTTGACGTCGAGCACGATGGCGACGAAGTCCTGGTGGAGCAGCCGCATCAGGGCCTGCTCGCCGGAGGCGGCGCAGACAATCTCCGCGTCGAGGTCGGTCAAGATGGCGCGCAGCGCAAACAAGGTGCCCGGGTCGTCGTTGACGAGCAGGACGCTGACCTCGTCGCGGCGCGCCGGGCCGGCGCCGGGATCGCCCTCGGTAGCGGTCGCGGCGGCGGGGGCGGCGGCGGTTTCGGCGGCGATTTCGGCGCGGGTAGGGGTAGGGGTACCGGTTTCGGTACGGGTGTCGGAGGGATCCATTGGGCTCGTTCCGCAGTGTCAATTACGCCGAAGCCAACCCAGGGACCCTGTCCTCTTCGCGCGAAAACAGTCCCTGCTTATTTCGTTCACCGATGCCGCGCGGACTCGTCGCCGCACTGCGGATCGATCTGTCTGTAGGTTGGACGGCGGGTTCATCGTCTAGTGTCACTAGGCCTGATTCGTGCGACTAAATCTTAACCCACTTGCCCGCGGCACGCCGCACCATTGCCCGGCGCCGGCCGCCAAACATACTCGTCCGCGGCCGCGCCGGGCGCTCACCGGCATGAGCCGTTTGCGCGCCGCCGCGTGCGCGCCCCGGCCTTTGCGCTTGCTGGAAACCGGCCAGTGTCCGCGCGACGGCACACTGGCCGCGCGTGCAATGCTAGACTATTGCCCTGCGACGGCGGCAACGGCTTCATCTTCAAGCGAGCTCGGGATTTCCAGAACAAGCCGGTTCATCCGGGCCGGCGCAAGCGATGGAAAACGACGTTATCCGCGCCAGCCCGATTGAGTATGTCCAAGCCGTCGCCTGGCCCAGCGCGACACGGCGCCCGCAACGCGATCCGGTCGGCGCCAGGCGTGGGACAGCGCGGGCGGGAAAGCACTTCCGCGCTGCCGCGGCATCCGCTACCGTCAGCGTTTGGCGCCGCCCGCCCTGGCGCAGCGCTGCGTCAGCAGTGGCGAGGCGGCTTGTTCCGGCGCGACCTTGAGCAAACCCTGCTTGGCCGATTCGACATCCCTGCCTAGCTCGGCCAGGTAGCGGTTGCGCTCCTCGCTCTGCCATTCGGCGTCGGCGAAACCCGTGGCCGGATAGCTCTTGCTCACATGCACGGTGCCTTCCAGGCGCGGCATCAACGCCCGGTCGGGGTCGGTATCCTCCTTCAGCAGATAGGCGTCGACGTCGCGCAAGGTCAGCGGCAGCGCCGCCTGCTGGTCGCCGATCAGCTTGCCGAACACGGTCAGCTTGATCTGGTTCGGACCGGCCGGCAGCAGCTCGTTGAAACTGGCCAGCGCGAACGGCTTGCCTTTGGCGTCGTCGACGCGGCCGCTGACCACGTAACGCCCGGCCTTGCGCACCTCGGCCTTCAAATAGTAGACCAGCGAGCCGTTTTCCAGCGCGTCGCGCACCGGGCCGGACCAGGTCGCCGGCACTTCCGGCGTGTAGATGACGTCGAACACGACGACGCCGCTGCGGTCGCCGACGTTATAGCTGATCTCGGTGCGGATGGTGCCGTTGAACTGGGCGAAGCCGCTCTGCGTCGGCGCCAGCGTGGCCGAATGGGTGCCGTCGCCGGCCGCCGCGTCGCCCTTGCCGCCGTCGTCGCCGAATTGCAGCGTGACGGGGGAGACCGGGCGGCTGGCGCCGTAGGTCAGCCCGCGCGCCGCCGAGCGGGTGACGAACAGCGGCAAGGTCGCGCCGGCGCCGTCGACCGCCTTCAGCGTGAAGGTCACGCTTTCGCCCGGCGCCATGAACACGCGCGACTGCGAGGTGTGCAGTTGCACCGAGCTGTCGCTACCCTTGTCGGTGCGCATCGCATGCGCCTCCGCCACCGGCCGGTTCGGATAGACCTGGTCGGGGTGCTCGGCGATCGGCCGCGAGGCGTTCGGGTAGCGGGTGTTGTCGCGGTAGTCGCAATAGGCGCGGTCGGCCTCTTCTAGCTGGCTGCGCAATTGCTGCAACTGGCTGGCGGCCGGCGCCGGCAAGCCGGGCGCGGCGCCGACGCCGGGCCAGGCCGGCGCCGATGCCCTCGCCACCGGCGCGACGGCGGCGACGCTGGCGTCGCCGGACGCCGGCCACAGCGACACGCCGATGGCGGCCAGCCCGGCCGCCAACGCCAACGCCAACGCCGCCGGCCAGTGGCGCCGCAGCCAGCCGGCCGGGGCCGGGCCTGGCGGCGGCGTGCGGCGCGGGCCGCCGGGACGCTTAGAGGGCACTGTTCACCATCACGCCGCGCACCACCGAAACGATGCCCAGCCAGTTGGCGCTGGTGTAGTGGTCGTATTGCTCCTGGGTGTCGCGGAACTCCACCGAATGGTTGCTCCACTTGCTGCTGCCATTGCCGTTGGCGCCGCTGCCCGCGGTCAGTTCGGCGCACGAGTCGCCCGGGTTGCACAGCGACTGGCCGGCCGCGCCGGCGACGCCGCCGGTGCTGTGGTAGCCCACGGCCTGGTCGTCCTGGCCCGGCAGCATGAAGGAATAAAACGAGCCTTTGCCGCCGGCGTACATGTAGAACATGACGTTGCGGGTGTCGTTGTGGTTATACATGGCGCGCGCGGTGGCCGTTTTCAAGTCCTTGACCAGCGGTTCGGAGCTGCCCCACGAGCCGAGGTCGGACAGTTCGGAGCCGCCGCCGGCGCCCGATGCCGCGCGCACCCACTTGATGTTCCAGCCGACCTGGGTGCTGCCGTCGGCATTGCCGCAGGTACCGCCGGCGCCCGGGCTGGCGTTCTTTTTCAGGCGCGCGCTGCCGCCGTAGTTGGACATCGTGTAACCCATCATCAGGTCGCCGGCGCTGTGGGTGGCGACGTAGCACCAGTTCTGGCCGGTGCAAAAGCAGTCGAGGGCGTCGCGGATCTTGCCGTTTTGCGAGGCGATGCTGTTGTAGCCGTCCCAGTTGACGGCCTTTTTATTGACGCCGGCGGCGGTCGCGGCCGGCCCCCAGTAGGTGAAGCTGTTGTAGTCGCCCACGACGCCGCCGCCGTTGCGCCCGTTAATCCACAGGCTGTAGTTGGTGGCGCTGGCGACGCTGGTCACGGCCAGCAGCAGGAGGGTCAGGAAAACACGGCACAGTCTTGTCATTTAAATCTCCACAGGGGGGTAGGATGAATGAAGCTACACGTGATGACCGCGCGACGATGGCCGGGCGGCGACGGCGCGGGCGCGCCGCCGGTCCGCCACTTGGCTGATGCGGCTTGTTGATAAGCATATCTTTTAGGAAAGGTTGTAGAGCATGCGCGGGGAGCCACGCGCCATATTGGCTCGCCAGGCCATGCGAATTGTCTAGGCAAGCTGGTTTTTGTTGCAAAATTACCTCAAAAAAGGTGCAACAACGCGCACCGCTTGCCGGCGGTGGCGGGAAAGCGTCGTCACCTCCGTCCGGCATCGGCGCCGCCGGATGAATGTCGCGTAAATGAAACGTCGACGGCCGAACATCCGGTTTCCTCGCGCTTTCATTGTTTGGGCGCAATATCCGAGGTAGACTAAAAACGTCGGGCATGCCAACGCCATCGTTTCCCGCGCCGGCAACAGAACCGCTTTCTGGTCGTCTCCCCCGGGCTCGCGCCCGGCGCGGTGGACGACTTCGATGATAGGGCGCGCGCCTCGTCGGCGCCCAAACAGATGACAGGAACAACGATGAAACGACCACGCCGTCTGCCCACGCTGCTGCTGCTTCTGGCGATGGGCGCCGTTCCCGCCCGCGCCGAGTTGGTACTCGTGGTCAATCCGAAAAACCCCGCCACCAAGATGTTTCCCTCGCAGGCGGCGCAATTCTTTCTCGGCGGTTCGGTGCTGTTTACGCCGATCGAGCAGGCCGAGGGCTCGGCCATCCGCGCCGAATTCTATAAAAAAGTGCTGGAAAAAGAGCCGTCCCAGGTGCAGGCCGTCTGGGCCAAGCTCATTTTTACCGGCAAGGGCAAGGCGCCAAAGGAATACAAGTCCAGCGCCGACGTCAAGAAAGCGGTTGGCGAGAACGTCAACGCCATCGCCTATATCGAAAAAGCGGCCGTCGACGACAGCGTCAAAGTCGTCGCGACCGTGCCCTGATGCGCGCCCTTCCCATGCCTGGAGATTGCTCGATGAAAAAAACACTGATCGCATTGGCGCTTGCAACGCTGGCGGCCGGCCACGCCGGCGCCATCGACCTCAGCGACGACGGCAGCCTGAAACTGACCGGTTTTTATAATTTGACCGGGGCCAAGGTCTTGAGCGGCACGGCGCAAGGCAGCAGCGCGCCCTGGACTTATCAGCAATGGAAATGCCCGTGCACCATCCAGGGCTGGGAATACGTCAGCGTCTACCAAAAGGACAAGGGTTTTCAGGTTGACCAAGAGTCCCTGCTGGGGGTGCAGATCAAGAAGGATTTCACGCCGACCCTGTCGCTGACGACGCAGTTGGTGGCGCGCGCCAATAATCCGAACGAGGGGTCGCGCCCGACCGTCGACTGGTTGTACGCGACCTGGTCACCGTCGGCCGATTCGGCCTGGACTTTCCAGGCCGGCAAGATGCGCATTCCGCTCTATTACTATAGCGACTATCTGTACATCGGCTACGCCTATCCGTGGGTGCGGCCGATGCCGGACGTATACGGCTGGCCGATCTACGCCTACAACGGGGCCAACGTCAGTTACCGCACCCAGTTCGGCGCCACCGACTGGGCCGGCACGTTTACGGCCTGGGCCGGCGGCTACACGCAAAAGCACGACGCCTACGACACCCTGATCTATTACACGACGCCGACGCACGAATCATGGAAAAACATCGTCGGCGCCTCGGCCTCGGCAAATAATGGCGTGTTTGACGCGCGCGCCATGCTGATGCATTACAACGGCTCGACCTGGCAAGACAACCCCGATGGCAGCCGCGCCAGCATCATCGACGATCAGAGCACCCGCATCATGGGCCTGTCGGTGAACATGGATTACCGCAACTGGCTGGTGAAGACCGAAGTCGACCGCTACGAGCAAATCGACGCCGGCAAGGGCCTCAACAATGTATATAAATATGCGCTGTTCGGGGTCGGCTACCAGTACGGCGCGTGGACGCCGATGTACACTTTTTCGCGCTACCGCACGATCACACAACCCATCGAAGGACGCAACACGCAATATCTGTCGCTGCGCTGGGACGTGCGCAAGAACATGGCGCTCAAGCTGCAATACGACGTATCGAAGGACAGGTCGCAATATCCCTACCCGTTCTTCGGCGATTCGAAATTGCTGTCGGTGTCGCTGCAGGGGATTTTCTAGTCGTTCCGCCCGCGCTAGGCGGCGCCTGCCTTGGCGCGGGCGACCAGACGGCCGCCATCGAGGACATCGTCAGCGGCGCCCGGCGCTTTGCGCCAGATCGGACAGCTCGCACCAATCGTCGGCGCAGCGCACGACGTCGCCGATCACGATAATGCTCGGGCTGCCCAGGCCGCTGGCGCGCAGCGCGCCCGGCAGCTCGCCCAAGGTGGTCAACAGTTGCCGCTGCCCCGCCCGGCTGGCCGACTGCACCACCGCCACCGGCGTCGACGCCGCCGCGCCGCCCGCCAGCAGGCCCGCCTGGATCGCCTCGCAGCGCGCCACGCCCATGTATACCACCAAGGTCAGCTTGCTCTGCGCCAACGCCGCCCAGTTCGGTTCGGACGCGGCGTCCTTGCCGTGCCCGGTGACAAACACCGCGCCCTGGCTCCAGCGCCGGTGCGTCAGCGGCACGCCGATGCCGGCCGGCGCCGCCAGCCCGCTGCTGATACCGGGCACCACGTCGACGGCGATGCCGTGCGCGCGCAGCGTGGCGCGCTCCTCGCCGCCGCGGCCGAACAGATACGGGTCGCCGCCCTTCAGGCGCACCACGCGGTGGCCGGCGCGCGCCTCCGCCACCATCAGGCGCTCGATGAATTCCTGCGGCGTCTGCTGGCAGCCGCCGCGCTTGCCCACCTCGATCACCCGCGCCGTCGCCGGCGCGAAGGCCAGGATGTCCGGGTTGACCAGGTCGTCGATCAGCAGCACCTCGGCCCGCTCGATGGCGCGCAGCGCCTTGATGGTCAACAATTCCGGGTCGCCGGGGCCGGCCCCGACCAGTGTCACGCTACCTTGCTTGCTCATCGCTATGCTCCAGTGTAATTTAGGCGGCGCTCAAGGCCGCTTTGACCATGTCGTCGATTTCGCCGGTGATGTTCGACAGCACCCCCGCCACGACGGCGAATTCCCGGCCGGCGTGGCCGGCCCGGGCGGCGACGATGCGGGCGTTGAAGGCCACCATCTTGGCCTGCTTGGCGATCGTCTCGATGTCGGTAATGACGCCGCGCAACTGCTTTTTCATCAGCAGCGAGTGGCGCTTGGACTGCTCCTCGTAGATCGTGGTGATCTGGTTCAGCACGGCCAGGATGGGCGTCGTCATGCACACCAGTTCGGCCACCAGCCCGGCGCCGTCGCGCTTGCCTTGCTCGACGGCGAACAGCGTACGCTCGGCCAGCGCGATGAAGCCGAGGATCTTGCGGTCGCCCCCGAGGCTGCCGAAGTAGGCGTCCTGCAGCTCCGGGCAAAAAATACCGGGCAGCTTGCTGTCGCCGTTGACCAGCGCGATGTGGGCGGTACGAAACAGGCCCAGCGCCTCGCGCGCCACCGCCGCCGCGGCGGCGTCGCCGTGCAGGACCAGCAGCGTGTACAGCACCAGCCGCTGCGAGGTGAAGCGGCGCCGCCCGGACAGGTTGATCAGCGCGCCGAATACTTCGCCCGACAGCGGCACGTCCACGTCGTGCGCCTTGCCGGCCATTTTGATCGGTTCCGTCATCAGCATCGTCAACTCCTTCTTTGCTTGTGTATCGATTTTTAGCTTCGGTAGGTTGGATTAGCGCAACGCGCAATCCGGTGCCGGCCAACCCGACCGACGAACATCACGCTTCTCGTAGCGGATCTCGAACGAGGCGGCGTAGGCCGCCGGGTCGCTGCCGTCCCATACCTTGCCGTCGAGCAGCGTCGAGCTGCGCATCGTGCCGCTTGGCAGCGCGGTGCCGGCCAGCGCCGCCGCCTCCCGGTACAGCGCGACCTGGTTGACCGCCGTCGCCACGCCCAGGTAGTCCGGCTCGTCCTTGAGCAGGCCCCAGCGGCGGTGCTGCGTCATGAACCACATGCCGTCCGACAGATACGGGAAGTTGACGGCGCCCTCGCGGTGGAACTTCAGGCTGCGCGGGTCTTCCCAGCTCTTGCCCAGGCCGTTCTGGTAATGCCCGAGGATGCGCGGCGCGATCAACGCCGGGTCGGTGTTGAGGTATTCGGCGGCGCTGATGACCTCGACCATCTTCCGCTTGTTGGCGGCCGAGGCGTCGATCCACTTGCCGGCGTCGAGCACGGCGGCGATCAGCGCGCGGCAGGTGTTCG
The DNA here is from genome assembly GCF_046115965.1 of Janthinobacterium sp. CG_23.3. NCBI lineage: Bacteria > Pseudomonadati > Pseudomonadota > Betaproteobacteria > Burkholderiales > Oxalobacteraceae > Janthinobacterium > Janthinobacterium sp. CG_23.3. The sequence goes on from NZ_JBJXIB010000088.1 coordinate 13,470, forward strand.
GGTTCTGTTCGACGAACGCGCGCGTGGCGCCCAGCACCTTGCCCGGATGGTCGGGCCAGATCTGCTGGGTGGTCGCGGCGGTGACGCCGACGCCGTCGACGATGGCCTTGTGGCCCCACGGTTCGCCGGCGCAGAAGCCGTCCATATGGCCGGCGCGCAGGTTCGCCACCATCTGCGGCGGCGGCATGGTGATCACCTGGGCGTCGCGGAAGGGGTCGATGCCGTGCGCCGCCAGCCAGTAATACAACCACATCGCGTGGGTGCCGGTCGGGAAGGTCTGGGCGAAGGTGTAGGAGCGCGGCCGCGCGCGCATCAGCGCCGCCAGCGAGGCGCCGTCGACGGCGCCCTCGCCTGCCAGCTTGCTCGACAGCGTGATCGCCTGGCCGTTGTGGTTCAGGTTCATCAGCACCGCCATGTCGCGCCGCAAGCCGCCCACGCCCAGTTGCACGCCGTAGACCATGCCGTACAGCGCGTGCGCCGCGTCCAGTTCGCCGTTGCACAGCTTGTCGCGCACGCCGGCCCACGACGCTTCCTTGCGCAGCTCGATCTGGATACCGTACTTGCGGTCGAAGCCGAGCACCGCCGCCATCACCAGCGAGGCGCAATCGGTCAGCGGCAAAAAGCCGATCCTGACCGTGTCCTTCTCCGGCTTGTCCGACCCCGCCACCCAGGCCGCTGCGCTCGCTTGTTCTGACATACCGCTCCTTGTAGTTCCGAAAATGAAAAAGCGTCTCTCCGGCACGAATCGTTCATGCTTGAAAGACGCCTTTGTCTTGGACGGTGGCCACCGCCATTGGCCGCCACCGTTAGTTCATATTCAGCAAGGAGCGTGCCAACCGCGGCAACGGTGGGAAGTCGGGCTAGCCCGCAAGGGCGTAACCCGGACACTTTGGGGGGGCGGCAGCGGCAAACAAGCCAAGCCATGTCTTCTAGCGGGGCAAAAAGCGCACCATCGTTGTGCGGCGCACCATGGCGGCACGCTCAGCCCAGCAAGTCCTCGACGTCGAGGATGCGCTGGGCGATCTCGGCCAGCTTCAGGTTCTTGTTCATCGCCATGCTGCGCAGTTTCTGGTAGGCCTGGTCCTCGGACAGCTGGTGGTGCGCCATCAGCAAGCCCTTGGCGCGCTCGATCACTTTGCGCTCGGCCAGCTTGTGCTTGGTGTCGGACAGCTCGGCGAGCAGCTTTTGCTCCTGCTTGAAGCGCGCCATCGCCACGTTCAACACCGGCTTGATGCGCTCGGCCTGCAGGCCGGCGACGATGTAGGCCGAGACCCCGGCGGCCATCGCCGCGTCCATGCTGGAGGTGGTCTCGTCCTCTGTAAACAGGACGATCGGGCGGCGCTCGTCGCGGGTGGCGACGACGATGTGTTCGAGCACGTCGCGCGCGTCCGACTCGGCGTCGACGATGATCAGGTCGGGTTGCAGCTGGGCGATGCGCTCGGGTAGATACATGTCCGCCGGCAACGAGGCGACGATGTCGTAACCCGATTCGAGCAGGCCGATGCGCAGCAAATTGCCGCGCCGCGCCTGCGCCCCAAGCGCGCCGTCGCGCTCGGCCTCGGGGTCGATGATGGTATTGACGACAACGATGCGCAGGTTGCGCACGGGCGGGGTCAACGTTCTTTTGGACGTCATGAAAACTTTTCTAAAAAGGGACTGCCGTCTACACAAGCAAGAATCAAACCAGTCGCCCGGCGGCGCAGTCCACCCTAACCTGCCTTCAGCGTGAACGGGCGGGTGTCGGGCGCGTGCCGCAAGGCCTCGAACGCGGCCGGCTCCCACGGCCGCACCGCCAGCAGCAGGCTGGTGCCGTAGCGGGCGTCGGCCGGCGCGTCGGCGCACTCCTGGTGCAGCTCGGTGAACTCGCGCACCAGCTTTTGCAGGCGCTGCTGGAAGCGCAGGTTGGCCGCCGGCGTCAGCATCGCGTGCTGGAAGCGCAGTTGCTCGCCGGGCTGGTCGAAGCGCCCGTGCAGGAAGTCGTTCTGGATGCGGTCTTGGAAGAAGCGCTGGATCGGCCCGTCCGGCAACCAGGCGAAGTCGCGCGCGATGCGCAGCTTGACGCGGTTCTCTGGCATCAGGTGGATCAGGCCAAGCCGGTCCAGTTGCAGCAGATGGGCGGTGCACTGCGCCGGCGTCAGCCGGTAGGTGGCGACGATCTGCGCCGCCGTCCAGTGGTTCAGCACGCACACCGCCGTCAGCACGCGGCCCGGGTCGGCCACCAGCTCGGCCTCCTGCGCCTCGGTTAGCCGGTGCAACTCGGCCTGCGCCTTCTCGGCCGCCTGCACCACCTCGTACAGCTCCATCCGCAGCAGCCCGCAGATCGCCTCCACCGTTTGCAGGCTGAAGTTTTGCTGCGAAAACTGGCGCTTGACGCTGGCCTCGCTCAAGCCAAGGTGGGCGGCGACGCCGGCGTAGGTGACGCCCCTGCCCTTCAGCAAACGCTTCAGGGTGGCGATCAGGTCATGGGTCTGGGACATGGTCAAGTATCGAAAATCAATACCAGTGAGCTTATACCATGCACCAAACAACGACAAGGGTCGGCTGCCACGGCCGCGCGGCCGCGGCGACTGCTCTACCGCTGCCGCAAGGGAGGCGGGAAGCTGCGCGACATTACTCGGCGGCGAGCTGCAACACCAGCTTGCCCTTGTTCTCGCCGCTAAACAGGCGCTGGAAGGTTTCCGGGAACGACTCCAGGCCCTGCACCACGTCCTCGCGGGTTTTCAGCTTGCCGGCGGCGATCCAGCCACCCATCTCCGTCATTGCCTCCGTCGCCCGCGGATAATAATCGGCCACCATGATGCCCTTCATCGTGGCGCGCTTGACCAGCAGTTGCAGGTAGTTGGCCGGTCCCTTCACCGGCCCGGTGCTGTTGTACTGCGAAATCGCGCCGCAAATGACCACGCGGGCGTGCAACGCCAGCCGCGCCAGCGCGGCGTCGAGCATGTCGCCGCCGACGTTATCGAAGAACACGTCGATTCCCCGCGGGCACAGGCGCTGCAACGCCGCGCCCACGTCCTCGCTCTTATAGTCGATGGCGGCGTCGAAGCCGAGTTCCTCGACCAGATAGCGGCACTTGTCGGTGCCGCCGGCGATCCCCACCACGCGCGCGCCCTTGAGCTTGGCGATCTGCCCGACCAGCGTGCCGACCGCGCCGGCCGCGCCCGACACCACCACCGTCTCGCCGGCCTTCGGCTGGCCGACGTCGAGCAAACCGAAATACGCGGTCAGGCCCGGCATGCCCAGCGCGCTCAGGTACATCGGCAGCGGCGCCAGCGCCGGGTCGACCTTGTTCAGGCCCTGGCCGTTGCTAATCGCGTATTCCTGCACGCCCAGCAAACCAACCACATGCTGGCCGACCGCGAACGCCGGGTTGGCCGACGCCGTCACCCGCCCCACGCCGATGGCCCGCATCACCTCGCCAATGGCGACCGGCGGCATGTACGATTCCTTGCTCTCGTTCATCCAGCCGCGCATGGCCGGGTCGAGCGACACGTGCAACACCTTGATCTGCACCTCGCCGTCGGCCAGCGCGCGCAGCGCCTCGCCGACGTAATGGAAATCGCTGCGCTGGACCGCGCCGACCGGGCGGCTGGCAAGCTGGAACTGGTGGTTGGTGATGCTCATATACTATTCTCCCTTGAGTGGCTGACGATGACATGCAGTATAAAATGTATCTAATTGCCTGATAAGCCGCCAATATGGCATTACATTGTTGCCGTATTGGCGACAATAAAAAGGAAGCATGCTCAATCCACAACATCTGGCGATCTTCGCCACCATCGTCCAGGCCGGCAGCATCAGCCGCGCCGCGATCCAGCTGCGCTGCGGCAAATCGGTGCTCTCGCGCCAGCTGGCGCGGCTCGAACAAGACTTGGGCGCGCGCCTGATCCAGCGCTCGACGCGGCGTCTGGCGCTGACCGAAATCGGCGAACTGGTGCTGCAGGAGGCGCGCCAGATCGGCCGCGCGCTCGACAACATCGAACAACTGGCCGACCAGCACCAGCAGCAGGTGCGCGGCGTGCTGCGCGTATCGTGCTCGATGGCGGGGCGGCGCCGGATGGTGCCGCTGCTGGCCGAATTCACCGCCCTCTACCCGCAGGTGAAAGTAACGCTGCAAATGGAAGAACACCTGGTCGACCTGATCGCCGAGCAGATCGACGTCGCCATCCGCGCCGCGCCGCTGGCCGACTCCTCGCTGATCGCCCGCAAGCTGTCGGACAACCCCAGCGTTATCGTGGCGGCGCCGGCCTACCTGGCGCGCGCCGGCACGCCGCAGACGGCGCACGAGCTGCGCGCACACGCCTGCCTGATCTACGCCAACGGCGACTATGTGGCCGACCAGTGGGTCTTTATCGGCGCCGACGGACCGTACACGGTGCCGGTGGACGGTCCGCTGCGCATCAACGACGGCGGCGCGCTGGTGACGGCGGCGGCGGCCGGGGTCGGCATCCTGCGCGTGCCGCGCGCGCTGGCGGCCGAGGAAATGGCGCGCGGCGAACTGGTACCGGTGCTGGCGCACTGCCCGCTGCCGCCCGGCACGCCGGTGTACGCGGTCTACCCGGCCCGCGAGTTCCTGGCGATGAAAACCTCCGCCTTCGTCGACTTCCTGCTGGCACGGATAGGCGACCAGAAGCCTTCGGCTCACACTTGAATTGCCGGCGCAGCCAGTAAACACCACCGGCAAATGCCGTCGGTTTGAATTTAACGCAGCAACCGCCACTGGCCGTTCTTGACGTCGAGCAGGCGGAAGGCGGTCAGGTTCAGGCCCATGTGGTCGGCCGGCGTCATGTCGACCCGGCCGGCGGTGCCGATGTAGCCGGTGGTTTCCTCGATGGCGTCGCGCACCTTGTTCTTGTCGCTGCCGCCGGCCTTTTTCAGCGCCGCCACCGCGATCATCAACGCGTCGTAGCCGTGGCCGCCGAAGCTGGAGACGCTGGCCTTGTAGCGTTCGCGGTAGGTTTTTTCGTAGGCCGTCACGACCGCCTTCTGCGGGTCGTCCGCCGCCAACTGGCCGGCCACCACCAGCGCCGCCGCCGGCAGCTTGACGCCGTCGGCCGCGGCGCCGGACAGTTTAATGTACTCCGCCGACGCTACTCCATGCGACTGGTACAGCGGCAGCGCGATCGCCAGTTGCTGGTAGTTCCTGGTGGCGACGGCCGGCCCCTGCCCGGCGCCGAACACGAACACCGCCTGGATACCGGGCGCCGACTTGATCTTGGTCAGCTGGGCGGTGACGTCGGTGTCCCTCGGCGCATAAGTTTCATTGGCAACGATGGTGATGCCGAAGCGCGGCGCCACCGCCTGGGTTTCCGTGCTGCCGGACTGGCCGAAGCCGCTGGTTTCGGACAGCAGGCCGATCCTGAGCAGCCCCAGCCGCTTCATGTCGGTGAACACCTTTTCGGCCGCCATGCGGTCGGTTGGCGCCACCTTGAACACCCATTTCTTGACCGGCTCGACGATCGACACGCCGGCCGCCATCGAGATGAACGGCATGCCGGCCTGCTCCACCAGCGGGATCATGGCCAGGCTCGACCCGGTGGTGGTGCCGCCGATGATCAGGTCGACCTTGTCGGACTCGATCAGGCGCTTGGCAAAGCTGCCGGCCTTGTTCGCCTCGCTGCCGTCGTCGTAGTGGACCAGTTCCAGCCTGCGCCCCAGTACGCCGCCCTCGGCGTTGAGCCGCTCGATGTACAGTTGCAGCGTCTTCAACTCCGGGTCGCCGAGGTAGGCCGCCGGGCCGGTGGCCGAGACCACCGAGCCGATGCGGATCGGTTCGGCCGCCACGGCCGCGCCGTGCGGGCCGGCCAGCACGGCGCACACAACGGCGATTGTCGCGCAGGCGAATGTGTTCAAGCCGCTGGAAATGGATTTTTTCACTGTTTCGCCTCGACTGTCATGGGTATATGCTTCAACGCGGCGCCAAACGCCCCAAAACAAATATACCATAGCAGAAAGGCAATCCAGTGCGCCAACGCATGTCGGCCGTTGTCGTGCAACGCCGGCGCGACCGTCGCGCCGGCGCCGCCCGCTTACTGGCTAACCGGGTTGAATCAAGCTCGGGTCGTCGAACGGCGTTTCCTTCGGCAGCAGCTTGTCATGTGGCGGCCGGCCGCGAGGTAACTCTCGTAACTGCGGCCGCGCTCGGCGGCGGCGATATGCGCCAGCGCCACGTCGCGCGCGTCAACCACCGAAAAACTGCCGGGCACCAGCCCGGGCATCTTGCCGCGCACCGTGTCCAGCTAGCCACCAAGGTAGCTGCCACTGCGGCAATGTACATGTTCAACAAAAACCTGAGGGACGCGACGGCCGATGCCGGCGCGCAGGCCGGCATCGGATTCACCAGGCTGGCTTCACTTATGGCGTGAGCGTGAAGTCGATGTTGGCCTGGTTCACAAGCGAAATATCAAGCACAGGCGCCGTCACGGAGGCATAGCCGGTCGCGCTCGCTTCCACGCGATATTTGCCGGTGCCCGGTGTTGTCGTCGGCGCCGCCGCAAAGCTCAATGGCAAGGCCGCGCTGTAGAGCGCAAACTGCGGTGCGGCCAGCGGCAGCGTTTTCAAGGAGTAGACGCCGGTCGAGATGTCGGCGCCTTGGTACTTCACCGTCACGGTCGGCCCGGCGGCAAAGCTCTGCTTCGCCGCGACGTAGGCGACCTCGGTGCTGCCGGCCGGCAGCGTCACTTTGCCGCTGATCGAACCCTGCGCGCTTGGCGCCAGGCTGAACGGCGCGGCCGACGTGCTTAAGGTGGTGGTGCTGGTCGTGCTGGTTACCGGAACGGCGGCGACCACTGCGGCGGCGCTGTTGTCGGCCGTAATGACCACGTCGTAACTGCCGGGAGCCAGGCGGGCCAGGAAGAATTCGCCCGTCGTGGCGCTAGGTGCCGTCGAGGCGATGACCACGCCGTTTTGCTGCGCCGATACCATCACGTGGCTGGCCAGCAGCGCCTTGTTGACGAAGCCGGAAATACCGTTCAGCACCGTCGGCACCACCTTCACGACGGGCTTCAGCGCGTACTTGCCGTTGCCCTTGGTAACCACGGATTTGCAGGCGTTGAAGTCCAGCACCAGGTCGACGCGCTGGCCCGCGGCGACGTCGAACTCGTTGACCAGCTTGATGCCGCTTTGCACCGCGCTTGGCGTGTCGAGGCTGACCTCGGTCGTGGTGCCGGTGGCGATCACCGAGTTGGCCAGCGCGTTGTTGGCGTTGGCGTCGAGCACCAGACGCATCTGCGTGTAATGGCCGACGGCCAGTGGCGTCTCGCCCAACGTCTCCAGCGCGCCGTTGGTCAGGTTCAAGAGATTGATCTTGCGCGCCGGGCTCAGCGTAATGTCGGTCCAGCCGGCATCGGTGTCGCCGGCGCTGGCGCTCTGGTGCACGCGCACTTTCGACACCGTGACATTGACCGCGTCGAAGCCGCAGGCCGGCGCGTCGGTCATCGACACGCCCAGCGTACCGGTGGCGGTGGCGCTACCGCCGCCGCCGCCGCCGCATGCCGCCAACGTTGCCGCGGCGAGGATAGTGGTGGAAATCAAAGCGATGCGTGAAGTTGACGTTGTCATTTTTATGGCCTCTAGAGTGATGGTCTATCTTTTGTTCCAAAGCAGCACCTGCCGCCCTGTGAAACAAATATACCCTGCAGGCAAGATCAATACCGTTCGCTGGCGCACGTAAGCCTGGCCCGCATTGGCAACAATAGACTGCGACACAAAAAATCCCGTGGCGGCAAATATTTTTTGCCATGTTTCCGAATAGATTCCAGCGCCTTCTAGATCCCGCCTCCGCATTGCCAAACGCAAAAAGGGCATCGCCGTTTGCCGGAGATGCCCGCTTACTAGCTACTTACTGTCTACTTGCTGGCTACTTGCTGCCTACCTACTGGCTAACCGGGTTGAACCACAAGGTCGGGTCCTCGAACGGCGTTTCCTTCGGCAGCAGGTTGTTCTTGATGCGGAAGATTTTGCGGCCCTTCAGATTGGCCTGGGCGATCGCCTTGCCGTTATATTTCTTGAAGATCACGTCAAACGAACCGTCCTTGATCATCTTGCGGATGCCCGCTTCCATACGTTTCTGCAAGACGGTGTCGCTTTTGTTGAAGAAGAAATAGTAGGGCCACGGATAGTAGATCAGGATGTTTTTTTCGACCACCAGGTTGGGGTTGGCCTTGACGTTGCGCTCCTGCTCGGCGAAGGCTTCGCTGATGCCGCGCGGGAACAAGTCGAAGCGCCCTGTCGCCGTCATTTTGAACAGGTCGTCGTATTTCGCCGTCGTCACATTGAAGCCGTTCGATTCGTACAGCTTGACGTCGCCCCAGCCGGTGCCTTGGCCGATCGTCAACTTCTTCAGCTCCGCCAGCGTGGTGATCTTGTCGATTTCGGCCTGTTTGTCGGCCTGGATCAGCGCGACGCGGTAACCGAGGATGCCCTTGCGCAGCGGAATGCGGATGGGCAGCAAGTCTTGCTCCTTGTCGCTGGAGGTCGAACTCCAGGCGATATTGACGACCTTGCCGTTTTTCAGTTCGCTCAGGGTGCGCTCCTCGTTCATTTTCTCGGACGAGGCCTCCAGTTCGAACGGGCCGAACTCGGCCGTGGTCTTCTCCAGCGCGGTGCGCATGATTTCCATCAAGTCGTTGAAGCGCGTGTCGCCGGCCGTTTCGTAGGCCGGATACGTCACCTTCAGACCCGCGCCCAGCGCCGCCGTCGACAGCAGCGCGGCGGCGACGAACACACTGATTTTTGTTGCCGTTCCCGATATATATTTCAACATATATGTCATCCCCCAATAAACAACGAGAACCGCCCGCGCCCGGCGTGCGCGCAGGCGGGTGTGTTTCCGCGGCCGGCCCGCTCTGTAGGCGGATACGCTCGCGAAAACCAGGCCCGTCCGAAAACGGACGAGTCTGGTGAGCTTACACCTAAATTACCACCACGCCTCGACTTGCAGGCCGGCCGAGGTACCGTTGGTGTTGCCGCCAAACACACCGCTGCTCGACAGCGTGCTGCCTGCGGTGGCCGAGGCCTGGGCCGCGGCGTTCCACTTCGCGTACGTGACGAAGGCGCGCAGTTCCGGGCGCGACCAGAAGCCCTTGGCGGCGGCGATGGTCGGCGCGAACGTCAGCTTGGTCAATTGCTGCGTCGCCCCGCCACTGGCCGGCTTGATGCGGTCGTGGCCCAATTCCAGTTGCAGCTTAAGGTTGTCGCTTAGCGCATACACTGGGCGCACGCCGAACGAGGTCCAGGTCTGGCTGCCGGCGTTGCCGCGGTCTTTTTGCAGCAGCGCCAGCGCCGAGCCGCCGAACTCCGGCGTGATTTGCCAGGCGATGGTATCGAACACGCGACTGCGCTTGACGTCCGAACCCTGCCTGATGTCGCCGGTGCCGCCGATCTTGGTGCCGGCGCCGACGCCGTACTGGAGGCCGAATTTGTTGTCGCCGCCCAGCACCTTGTCCTGAATATGGATCAGCGAGGCGGACCAGCCGTTGTGGGCGCCGGCGACCGCGGAGTCCTTGTTGATCAGGCTGACGTCGAACTTCAGGCTGCCGTCGGGGTTGACGGCCACGCCGTCATAGCTGAAGCTGTGGCGCGTGGCCGACGTGCTTTTGTCCAGGTCGTTGCGGAACAGGCCGTAGCTGAACTTGCCCGGCCCCAGCGGCAGGCCGGCGACGCCGCCGCCGACGCCGTCGCCGTGCAAGTACTTGAAGTCGATCATATGGATGTCGGGGCGGTTGTAATAACGCTTGCCGATCCAGACCACGCCGCCGCGCATGAAATCGAGGTTTTTGGCTTCGATGAACATTTGCGCGACGCTCAGCTTTTCATCGCCGATGTCGGAGGTCGGCGTGTAGGCGGCGGCCCAGAACGTGCCGACGAAGCTGGCGCCGTTGGCCGCCTTCAGCAATTCCTTGGTGTAGCCGAACTCGCCGTCGGAATCGCACTCGTTGCCCAGGCGGTACTTGGCGACGCCTTCGAGGCCATAGCAAGCCTGCTTGCCGTTAGCCGAGTTGGTGCCGACGCCGGCGCGGAAATAGCCGTGGAACTCGCCCTCGGCGTCGCTGGCGCAGACGGCGCCGGCGCTCAGGGCCAGCATCAGTGCGGCGGGCAAGGTCTTCAAAATGCAGTGTTTCATTGTCGTATCCCCAGCATATAATTTTAGTTTTAGAATAACGGCGCCTGTGTTCAGGTCGCTTTCCGGCGGTAGAACGCACCTCCCTTCATGGGTTGCAAAATTTTGGACGAGACTCCCCCCCTGGCGCGGTGAACGCCGGTTGCACCATGGGGAGCCACGCCGCCTGAGACTATTTCATCGTCGGCATGGCGAACTCGGCGCCGGAGGCGGTCGACGCCGGCCAGCGCTGCGTGACAGACTTTTGCTTGGTGTAGAAGCGCACCGATTCCGGGCCGTGCGCGTGGTGGTCGCCGAACAGGCTGCGCTTCCAGCCGCCAAAGCTGTGGAAGGCCATCGGCACGGGAATCGGCACGTTGACGCCGACCATGCCGACCTGCACGCGGTGGGTGTACTCGCGCGCGGTGTTGCCGTCGCGCGTGTAGATCGCCGTGCCGTTGCCGAATTCGTGGGCGTTGACCAGGTCCAGCGCCGCAGTGAAGTCCGGCACGCGCACGATGCACAGCACCGGCCCGAAAATCTCTTCCTTGTAGATGCTCATGTCCGGCGTGACGTGGTCGAACAGGGTGCCGCCCAGGAAGAAGCCTTTTTCATGGCCCGGCAGCACGAAGCCGCGGCCGTCGGTGACCAGCGTGGCGCCGGCGGCGACGCCGTCGTTGATGTAGGCGACGATCTTGTCCTTGTGTACCTGGGTGACGACCGGCCCCATTTCGGCCGCCAGGTCCATGCCCTGGCTAATTTTCAGCTCGCGGATGCGCGGCACCAGCGCCTCGACCAGCTTGTCGGCGACGTTGCCCACCGCCACCACCACCGAGATCGCCATGCAGCGCTCGCCGGCCGAGCCGTAGGCCGCGCCCATCAGCGCGTCGACGGTCTGGTCCAGGTCGGCGTCCGGCATCACCACCATGTGGTTCTTGGCGCCGCCCAGGGCTTGCACGCGCTTGCCCTCGGCGCAGCCGGTGGCGTAGATGTGCTCGGCGATCGGGGTCGAGCCGACGAAGCTGACGGCGCGCACGTCCGGGTGCGCCAGCAAGCCTTCGACGGCGTCCTTGTCGCCCTGCAGCACGTTGAAGACGCCGTCCGGCAAGCCGGCCTCGGTCAGCAACTGCGCCATCAACAGGCTGGCCGACGGGTCGCGCTCGGACGGTTTCAGCACGAAGGTGTTGCCGCAGGCGATGGCCATCGGGAACATCCACATCGGCACCATGACCGGGAAGTTGAACGGCGTGATGCCGACGCACACGCCCAGCGCCTGGCGCATGGTCCAGGCGTCGATGCCGTTGCCGACCTGCTCGGTGTATTCGCCCTTCATCAGTTGCGGAATGCCGCAGGCGAATTCGACCACTTCGATGCCGCGCGCGATTTCGCCCTTGGCGTCGGTGAAGACTTTGCCGTGCTCGGCGGTGATCAGGGCCGCCAGCTTGTCGGCGTGTTGCTCCATCAGCTCCTTGAATTTGAACATCACGCGGGAGCGGCGCAGCGGCGAGGTGGCCGACCAGGCCGGGAAGGCGGCGTGGGCCGACGCGACCGCGGCGTTCAGCTCGCTCGTGGTGGCCAGCGAGACTTTCGCGCTGACGGCGCCGGTGGCCGGGTTGAACACCTCGCTGGTGCGCTCGGAATTGGAGGCGAGTGGGCGCCCGCCGATGAAATGGCCAATGTTTTGCAGTTGCGTTGTCATTTGAAACTTTCGGTAAGTTACATGGTTTGTCAGGGGACGGTTCACAACCACCGGCGTAACCCCGGGGTCAGCCCCCAATCCACCCAAGTTAAGGATTTTCCAACCTTTTAACATGGTTTTTGGGCCATGTGCTTGTGCGGCTTCGGCCTGGCTTTGCGTGTTTTGGAT
>NZ_JBJXIB010000089.1:0-25325 GCF_046115965.1 Janthinobacterium sp. CG_23.3
TATCCAAAACACGCAAAGCCAGGCCGAAGCCGCACAAGCACATGGCCCAAAAACCATGTTAAAAGGTTGGAAAATCCTTAACTTGGGTGGATTGAGTCCATGGGGCGCGGGCGGCGAGGCGCGCATCGTGTATGGGCTGTTGCAGGTGTTGAATTCGTTGCACGCGTTCGTCAATAATAACAGGCGGATGTTTGACGGCAAATGCGTCAAGGCGCTTGCGGGCGATCGCACTGTTGCGCAAACGAATCCCGATCAATGGCCGCCCGCGGCATTGACAGAAGAGGACAAGCTATTGACGGCGCTGGATCTGCCTAGCGGACTGGTCGGCAATGCGACGCTGCGGCACGCTTTTTTGGCGAAGCACGCCGGAAAACTTGGAATGCAATTGGCGCGCAAGGAAACAACGCCCAATGTTTCTGGGGTTTATTTGGACGTGTTTGGCTTTTCACGTGGTGCCGCGGAGGCGCGCGTGTTTTGCACTTGGTTGTATGAGTCGCTATTAAAGGATGGCAAGCTTTGCGGCGTCCCCGCCTATGTGCGCTTTCTCGGCTTGTTCGACACGGTTGCCTCTGTCGGTCTCAGCGTAACCGGCCACAAATCGTGGGCGACGACCCAGAATTTGCGCATCCATCCCGCCGTTAAAAGTTGCGTCCATTATGTCGCCCTTCATGAATTCCGCAACAATTTCCCCTTGGACAGCGTGTGCGTGGACGGTGTCGTTCCTTCGAACTGCTGCGAGCAGCTCGCCCTCGGTAGCCACAGCGATGTGGGTGGCGGCTATGAGCCCGGCTCCCAAGGCAAGGGCGTTGTTCTGCAGGCGTCCGACCCGCGTGCCCCGGCAAAATTGACGGCGACAAGGGACGGTGGGGACAAATACAAATTGTCGCAACTGCCGCTGAATCTGATGCTCGCCGCCGCGCGCAAGGCGCGCGAGGCGCACGGTACCGATGGCGACCCTTGGCTCGATTTCCAATCGAAAAAAGGGAGGGACCTTGAGTTGGGGAATGAATTCGCCTGCGCCCCCGAAATCCCGGCGGCGGTGCAACACTATTTCGCCGGCTGCGGTGTGGCGTCCGGTGTAAGCGTGGAGCTGGCTTTCCGCGAACACATGACCCTGTACGTGGCATGGCGGGTGGCCGTGACCTTGCAGAAGAACGGTTTTCAATCCCTGCCCAGCGTTCAGTATGCGCAGACCACGGATGACCTTCACTCGTTTTACAAGCAAGGACAGGACATGCTCGCCGAGCAGATGAAAGTTATCGATGGCATGACGGGCATGCTGCGCAATCCCACGGAAGACGATTTTAAGGAAAAAAAGTTTCACGGCAAGGCTGGCGAGATCCTTAGGCGCGCCAAAGCCATGACCGTTGCGTCGGACATCGGCTTGTTTTTCGACCAGTATGTGCATGACTCCTACGCCGGCTTTATTTCAAAATTCGGCGACGGTTTCTTCATGGGAACGGCCCATGGCATCGCCGAACCTCGCCGGTATTTTTGTTATCGCCTGATGTACCAGGGCGACGACAGGCAGCTCAACGTCATGCTCCAGCAACCTCAACCGGCGCAGGAATACGCGTGACGCCGCGTTCCTCCACCGCCACCGAAAGTATTCCATGTCACTGCATATTATTACCGTAGGCGACGACACCGATCACGGCGGCAAGGTAATCGGCGGCTCGCCCAACCACTCGATCGCCGGCAGGGCGATTGCGCGCGTTGGCGATCTGGTCGATTGCCCGCAGCGCTATCCCGGCGGCCGGCCGCACGGCGTCAATCCGATTCTCGACGGCCACGCCAGCTACAGCGTCGACGGCAAGGCGGTGGCGGTGGATGGCAGCACCACAAGCTGCGGCTGCAAATTGATCGGCAGTGTCACGGCCACCGTCGATTAGTCCGCCTCGCTAGGCTATCGCGCCCGCTTGGGGGGGCGGGAATGGCGCGCCGCGGACGTCAATCGGCTGGCGCCCGTGATCCGGGCCAAGCCGCCGGCAACGCGCACGCTTCTGGCGCTGCTGACAACGCCAGACACCGCTTGGCCGGCTTCCAGGTTTTTGCGCCGGACAAGTCGATATTGTGTCTTGTGTGCGCCGCAGCAAAATGATATATTTCCCCTCCCTTTGCTACTTATTTTCACATACCGCCATGGCCGATCTGCGTCGCCTGCCCAACCTCGCCGCGCTGCGCGCCTTCGAGGCGGCCGCCCGCCACGAGAATTTTTCCCGCGCCGCCGAGGAAATCCACGTCACCCACGGCGCCGTCAGCCACCAGGTGCGCGGCCTTGAGGAGGAACTCGGCGTGGCGCTGTTCGTACGCAAGGGCAAGCGCCTGGCGGTGACGGCCGAGGGCCAGCGCTTCGCCGCCGTGGTGCGCAAGTCGTTGATGGAGATCGCCGTCGCGGCCGAGGCCTTGAAGGCGACGGCCGGGCAGAAGCGCCTGACCATCACGGCCATGCCCTCGTTCGCGGCGCGCTGGCTGGCTCCGCGGCTGGGCAACTTCATCGACCTGTATCCGGACGTTGAAGTGGTGCTGCAGTCGAGCGGCCAACTGGTCGACCTGGAGCGCCAGGCGGTCGACGTCGGCATCCGCTTCGGCGCCGGCAACTACCCCGGCCTGACAGTGGAAAAACTGATGTCGGACTATTACTATCCGGCCGTCAGCCCGCGTTTCAACGGCGGCAAGCTGCCGGCCACGCCGCACGAACTGGGCCAATACCACCTGCTGCGCGGCGACGACGAGCCCTGGCTGCCGTGGTTGCGCGCGGCCGGCACCGACGTCGCCGAGCCCAGCGGCGGTATCGTCTTCCACGACCTGGCCATGCTGATCCGCGCCGCCGCCAACGGCGACGGCATCGCGCTGGCGCGCCACGTCATCGTCATGCAGGAAATCGCCAGCGGCGAGCTGGTGCGCCTGTTCGACACCGCCGTCAAGTGCCCGTACGCCTACTACTTCGTCTGCACGCCGCAGGCGATGCTGCGCCCGGAGGTGGGCGCCTTCCGCAACTGGCTGTTCGCCCAGGTGGCGCAGTTCGACGCCAGTTGCGGTTGGCCTGAATCGCCGGAAAGTAACTTGCAGTTATACGAACATGACTACCGTCGGGAGTGGCAATGAACCATAATTCGGCCGCGAAATATTTCATTTTTTATATTTTTCGCCGCGCCATCGCGGCCCGCCCGGCTATGTGAAATTAAAAGAACAAGCTCTCCGACGGGGGCGCGGCCGCGCCGGCGAAGCTGCCCAAGGTCGTCATCCTGGCCACCGGCGGCGCCATCGTCGGCAGCGGCGCCGACAGCGCCACCGCGCAGATGAAGGCGCCGCTGGTCGAGGCGCGCCGGCGCCTGTTTGCTGCCATACTGGGCGCCCGAACAACTTCGCGGCGGCCCGGCCCGCCGCCCCGGCGCCATGGCTATCCTCTCCGACATCACCCTTTATCCGATCAAATCCTGCGCCGGCATCAGCCTGCGCGAGGCCACGCTGACGCGCGCCGGCCTGATGACGGACCAGATCTACGACCGCGAATGGATGGTCGTCGACGCCGCCGGCCACTTCCTGAGCCAGCGCGAGCATCCGCGCATGGCGCTGATCACGCCGCGCCTGAAGGCCGGCACGCTGGAGCTGCGCGCGCCCGGCATGCTGCGCCTGGAAATCGAACTCGGCCTGCCCGACCCGCAACTGGCGCCGACCTTGCAGGTGCAGGTATGGGACGACCGCCTCACGGCCTACGATTGCGACGCCGTCACCGCCGCCTGGTTTTCCAACGCGGTCGGCGTGCCGTGCCGGCTGGTGCGCTTCCACCCGCACGCGCAACGACTGGCCAGCAGCAAGTGGACCGGCGCCGTCGCTGCCCCGACGCTGTTCTCGGACGGCTACCCGGTGCTGCTGGCCGGCGCCGCCTCGCTCGACGACCTCAACGACAAACTGCTGGCGGCCGGACGCGCCGCGATCCCGATGAACCGCTTCCGGCCGAACCTGGTGCTGGCCAAGCTCGCCGCCTTCGAGGAGGATTACGTCGACACCTTCCAGTTCGGCGCCACCGCGCTGAAGCCGGTCAAACCCTGTTCGCGCTGCGCCATTCCGGCCAACGACCAGGCCAGCGGCGTGCCCGGCCCCGACCCGTTGGAGATCCTGCAAGGCTACCGCGCCAAGCCCGAGCTGGACGGCGCGATTTGCTTCGGCATGAACGCCATCGTCGTCGACGGTGGCGACGAACGCATCCGTGTCGGACAGGAAATCGGCGTCGAGTTGTCATTTTGATTCGCACTCATGCCGTATTTATACGTTTTGCCATATCCAAGCCGGCCAACTTGGCGTAATGTTCTAACTGGCCGGCGCGCCGCGGGCGGCGTCAGCCGCGCGCGCCGCTTGGGACGCTTTGGATAAGGGTTTGGATATGACGTACGATGTGACGGCAACGACGCCGCCGGCTGGCCTGGCAGAGGAAAACCAGAAGTTGCGCGAGCGCATGGCCGCTTTGCTGCAGCAAGCCGAGCAGAACCACGCGATCATGTGCCGGCACCAAGCCTTCGACTTGGAAATCGTCGGCGCCGCCACCTTTCCCGAATTGATCGGGACCATCTTCCGCACCTTGCCGGCGATCTCGGAACTCGACGGCGTGACCCTGAGCCTGCTCGACGAGGGCGGCGACATCTTGCACGTGATGGAAAAGCTGGGCGTCGACTTCGCCGATTTCCCGCAACTGATCTTCGTCGACGGCGAGGCCGCGCTGGGCTTCGGGCCGGGCGGCGCGGCGCAGGCGGCGTCGCCCAAGCCGCTGCTGGGACCGTACGCCGGCGGCGCCCACGGCGCGCTGTTCCCGGCGCCGCCGCAGCCGCTGCGCAGCGTGGCGCTGGTGCCGCTGCTGCGCAACCGGCGCCTGATCGGCAGCCTGAACCTGGCCAGCGCCGACGCCGCGCGCTTCACGGCCAGCCTGGGCACCGACTTCATCGAGCACATGGCGTCGATCATCGCGATCTGCCTGGAAAACGTCATCAGCAACGAGATGCTCAAGTACATCGGGCTGACCGACTCGCTCACCGGCGTCTACAACCGGCGCTACCTGGACCGCCGCCTGCCCGAGGAGATCGCGCGGGCGCGGCGCCAGCGCTACTGCATTTCCCTGATGTACATCGACATCGACCACTTCAAGCGCGTCAACGACAGCGTCGGCCACCAGGGCGGCGACGAGGTGCTGCGCGAAGTGGCCGAACGCATCAAGCACGAGCTGCGCCGCTCCGACGCGCTGGCCCGCTTCGGCGGCGAGGAATTCGTGGTGTTGTTGATTGACGCCGAACTCGACAGCGCGGTGGCGGTGGCCGAGCGCATCCGCGCCAGCATCGCCAACGCCCAGTTCGCGCTGGCGGCCGGGGTCGAGGTCGGCGCCAGCGTCTCGATCGGCGTCGCCAGCCTGGCCGGCGACGACCACGACATCTCGATCGAGGCGGTGGCGCAGCAACTGGTGGCGCACGCCGACAGCGCGCTGTACCAGGCCAAGCAGCGCGGCCGCAACCAGGTGGTCAGCTTCCGTTAGGGTGGGGGATTGCGCGGGCCGGCCGCGCTGGAAGCAAGCCGGGGCAAAGAGCCGGGCTCAAACCTCAATGCCGTTCACTTAACGTGTCGTAGGTCGGCTTAGCGCGGCGTAATCCGACACGGTCCGCGGCGGCGCTTGTCGGGTTACGCCGTTCCGGCTAGCCCGACCGACAGCAATGCTTCGGCGATGTTAGCGCAGCAGCAGGCTCTCGGCGCGCAGGACGGCTTCGGCGCCGCCGCGCAGCACCACCACGTCGCCCGCCTCCAGCACCGTCGCCGCGTCGGCCTCCAGGCGCGCCTTGCCGCGGCGGATAGACGCCACCTCGGCGCCGCAGCCGGCCAGGTCGACCTGGCCCAGCGCCCGGCCGACGCCGCCGGCGCCCTGGCCCAGCGTAACCGAATGCAGGCGCACCAGGTCGGCGTCGTCGCCGACGTCGCTGGCGCCGTGGAAATAGCCGCGCAGCGAGGCGTAGCGCGCCTCGCGCGCCGCCTGCACCCGGTGCACCACGCGCCGCAGCGGCACCCCCAGCATGATCAACGCGTGCGAGGCCAGCATCAGGCTGCCCTCCATCAATTCCGGCACCACCTCGGCGGCGCCGGCCGCCTTCAGCAGGTCGAGATCGGTGTCGTCGTGGCTGCGCACGATCACCGGCAGCGTCGGCGCCAGCTCGTGCACCAGGTGCAGCACCCGCAGCGCCGACGGCGTGCTGGCGTAGGTGATGACGACCGCGCTGGCGCGGTAAATGCCGGCCGCGACCAGGCTTTCGCGCCGCGCCGCGTCGCCGTACGAGACGCTGGCGCCGGCGCTTTGCGCCTCCTGCACCCGCTCCGGGTCGAGGTCGAGCGCGTGGTAGTCGATCTTTTCCTCGGCCAGCAGGGTCGCCAGGCTTTGCCCGCTGCGCCCGAAGCCGGCGATGATCACGTGCTTCTGGGTCGACATGGTGCGCGTGGCGATGCGCGTCAGCGCCAGCGATTGCATCATCCATTCGTTGCTCGACATCTTCATGACGATCTGGTCCGACTTGGCGATGATCAACGGCGCCACCAGCATCGACAGCACCATCGAGGCCAGCACCAGTTGGATCAGGAAGGGGTCCATCAACTCGACGCCGCCGGCCAGGTTGAGCATCACGAAGCCGAACTCGCCGGCCTGCGCCAGCGCCAGGCCGGTGCGCATCGACACGCCGTCGGAGGAGCCGAACAGCTTGGCCAGCCCGGCGATCAGGGCGAACTTGAGCAGCACCGGGCCGCATAGCAGCAACAGCACCAACCACCAGTTCTCCAGCACCAGGCGGACGTTGAGCAGCATGCCGACGGTAATGAAAAACAGCCCCAGCAGCACGTCGCGAAAGGGCTTGATGTCTTCCTCGACCTGGTGCTTGTACTCGGTTTCGGAGATCAGCATGCCGGCGACGAAGGCGCCCAGGGCCAGCGACAGGCCGGCGCGCTCGGTGATCCAGGCCGCCCCCAGCGTGATCAAGAGCAGGTTTAGCATGAACAATTCCTGCGAGCGCCGCTTGACGACGATGGCGAACCAGCCGCGCACCAGCTTCTGGCCGATCACCAGCAGCAGCAGCAGCACCACCACCGCCTTGGCGCTGGCCCAGCCCAGCGTGGCCAGCAGGTTGTCGGGGTTCTTCGCCAGCGAAGGGATGAGGATCAGCAGCGGCACCACGGCCAAGTCCTGGAACAGCAGGATGCCGATGATCTTGCGGCCGTGCTCGCTTTCCAGTTCGAGCCGCTCTGTCAGCATTTTTGACACGATCGCCGTCGACGACATCGCCAGCGCGCCGCCGAGGGCGAACGAGACTTGCCAGCTCAGGTGTATGTATCGCGGCAATTGCCCGGCGACCAGCCAGCCGAGCAGCATGGTGGCGGCGATCGTCGTCACCACCTGGGCCATGCCGAGGCCGAAGACGATGCGCCGCATCGCCATGAACTTGGGCAGGGAAAACTCCAGGCCGATCGAAAACATCAGGAACACCACGCCGAATTCCGCCAGCGCGGTGGTGGCGTGGCTCTCGGCGGCCAGGCCCAGCGCGTGCGGGCCGATGACGATGCCCACGGCCAGGTAGCCGAGCATCGGCGGCAGGTGCATCATGCGGAAGGCGACCACGCCGAGCACGGCGCTGCCGAGCAACAGCAGGGTCAGTTCAAGCGAGGAAAACATGGAATCGGCATGGCGCGTGGATGGATTTCGTTGTTTGTTGCGACTGGCAAGTTTTTTGCTTTCCTAATTCGTTTATACTTTGGGCATGAGTGTAACCCATGAAAAAACAATGCTGAAAGCTTTTGATGCAAACACCGCGCGGCGGGCGCTGCAACTGGCGCGCGAGACCCTGCAAATCGAGGCGGACGCCATCACCGCGCTGCACGCGCGCCTGGCCACCGACGACAGCGTCGGGCGCGCCGTCGCGCTGCTGCTGAACTGCGGCGGGCGGGTGGTCGTCTCCGGCATCGGCAAGTCCGGCCACGTCGGGCGCAAGATCGCCGCCACGCTGGCCTCGACCGGCACGCCGGCGATGTTCGTGCACCCGGCCGAGGCCGCCCACGGCGACCTCGGCATGGTGACCTCGCAGGACGCCTTCATCGCCATCTCGAACTCCGGCGAAACCGCCGAGCTGATGGCGATCGTGCCGATCGTCAAGCGCATGGGCGGCATCCTGATCGCCATGACCGGCAACCCCGGCTCCAGCCTGGCGCGGCTGGCCGACGTCCACCTCGACGTCTCGGTGGCCAAGGAAGCCTGCCCGCTGAACCTGGCGCCGACCGCCAGCACCACCGTCACGCTGGCGCTGGGCGACGCGCTGGCGGTGGCGCTGCTGGACCTGCGCGGCTTCAAGGAGGAGGATTTCGCCCGCTCGCACCCGGGCGGCGCGCTGGGCCGGCGCCTGCTGACCCACGTGCGCGACGTCATGCGCAGCGGCGCCGCCGTGCCGGCGGTGCCGGCGGCGGCCTCGCTGACCGAGGCGCTGCTGGAAATCACCCAAAAGGGCATGGGCATGACGGCCGTGGTCGACGCCGAACAGCGCCCGCTGGGCGTGTTTACCGACGGCGACCTGCGCCGCATGATCGAGAAGGTGCAGGACTTCACCAAGGTGGCGATCCGCGACGTGATGCACGCCAACCCGCACCGCATCGGGCCGGACCGGCTGGCCGTCGACGCGGTCGCCGTGATGGAGCGCTTCAGCATCAACCAGATGCTGGTGGTCGACGCCGACGGCAAGCTGGTCGGCGCGCTGCACATCCACGACCTGACCCGCGCGAAGGTGATCTGATGACGACCGAAGACACGCTGCGCCGCGCGGCCCGGGTGCGCCTGATGATTTTCGACGTCGACGGCGTGCTCACCGACGGCAGCCTGCACTACGGCGAGGACGGCGAATCGATGAAAACCTTCAACGTCCACGACGGCCTGGGCATCAAGCTGCTACAGGAATCCGGCGTACAGACGGCGATCATCAGCGCGCGCCGCTCGCCGATCGTGGCGCGCCGCGCCGCCGACCTGGGCATCGAGCACGTGCACCAGGGCGGCCACGACAAGCTGACGCCGTTTCGCGCCCTGCTGGACAGCACCGGCCTGACGGCCGAGCAGTGCGGCTTCATCGGCGACGACGTCGTCGACCTGCCGATCCTGGCGCGGGTCGGTTTCGCCGTCAGCGTACCCAACGGGCGCGACGACGTGCGCAACCGCGCCCACCACGTGACCCAGGCCGGCGGCGGCCGCGGCGCCGTGCGCGAGGTCTGCGAACTGCTGTTGCGCGCGCAGGGCAACTACGACAGCGTGCTAGCGCAGTTCCTCGTATGACGCGCCGCTCCCCCACCGCGACGGCGGCCCGTCATGCGTAAGCGCCAGCCCCACCCGCAGCGCTGGCGCACCGCGCTGACGCTGCTGGCCGGCGTCGTCTTTGCGCTCGGCAGCTTTTGGCTGCTGCAGGTGCTCAAGCAGCAGGGCCAGGACGGCGTCGTCGGGCAGCCGCGCAACGAGCCCGATTATTTCGTCGACAATTTCAGCGTCGTGCGCATGGGCGTGGACGGCAAGCCGGCCTACATCGTCTCCGGCGTCAAGCTGACCCACCGCCCGCTCGACGACTCGTCCGACATCGAGCGGCCGTACCTGCGCAAGCTGTCGCCGACGGCGCCGCCAATGGACGCGCGCGCGCTGCGCGGGCGCATCGACCAGGACAGCAGCCGGGTCCAGCTGAACGGCAGCGTCGTGGTCGACCGGCCCGCCGGCCCGGGCGCGGCCAGCATGAACTTGAAGACCGAGGCGTTGACGGTGTTCCCCGACGCCGACCGCATGGAAACCGACCAGCCGGTGGTGCTGTTGCAGGGCGCCAGCCGCATGAGCGGGGTCGGCATGCGCGCCAACAACGCCACCGGCCAGATCGAGGTCGCGCAGCAGTTGCGCATTACCATTCCGCCGCCGCCGCGCTGACGCGGCCGCCGCCCTTTTACCCAGGAGTACGCAAATGAAGAAAATTGTGTTGTTGGCGCTGTTGTGCGCCGCCTTTGCCGGCGCCGCCCGCGCCGAAAAAGCCGATTCCACCAAGGAAACCGTGATCACCGCCGAGCAGGGCGTCGCCGACGAGGTCAAGCAAACCCGTACGCTGACCGGCAACGTCGTGCTGGTCAAGGGCACGCTGACGATGAAGGCCGGGCGCGCGCTGATCCTGGTCGACCCGCAGGGCTACCAGTTCGCCACCTTCTGGGCCGCGCCGGGCAAGCTGGCGACGTTCCGCCAGAAGCGCGACGGCGAGGGCGACCTGTGGGTCGAGGGCGAGGCCGAGCGCGTCGAATACGACGACAAGACCGAAATGGTCAAGCTGTTCTCGAAGGCCAAGCTGACCCGCCTCGAGGGCAGCAAGAAGACCGACGAGGCCGAGGGTCCGTTCATTTCCTACGACAGCCGCAAGGAGTTGTTCGCCATGGAAAACACCGCCAGCGGCGAAAGCAAGCCGGGCGGCGGCAGCGTGCGCATGGTGATCCAGCCGACCAAGAGCGCCGCCGCGGCGCAGGAGAAGAAGTGATGGAAGCGATCCACGGCGCCAGCACGCTGGTGGTGCGCGGCCTGCAAAAAAGCTACGGCAAGCGCCAGGTGGTGCACGACGTCTCGCTGCAGGTCGAGTGCGGCGAGGTGGTCGGCCTGCTGGGCCCCAACGGCGCCGGCAAGACCACCTCGTTCTACATGATCGTCGGCCTGGTGCCGTCGGACGCCGGCAGCATCGACATCAGCGGCGTCGACATCTCGCGCCTGCCGATCCACCGGCGCGCCCAGCTCGGCCTGTCCTACCTGCCGCAGGAGGCGTCGGTGTTTCGCAAGCTGACGGTGGAGGACAACATCCGCGCGGTGCTGGAAATCCAAAGCGTCGACGGGCGCGCGCTGAAAAAAGCCGAAATCGAGGCCAGGCTCGACACCCTGCTGGCCGACCTGCAAATCGAGAAGCTGCGCGAGAACCAGGCGCTGTCGCTGTCGGGCGGCGAGCGGCGCCGCGTCGAGATCGCGCGCGCGCTGGCCACCAACCCGCGCTTCGTGCTGCTCGACGAACCCTTCGCCGGGGTCGACCCGATCGCCGTCATCGAAATCCAGCGCATCGTGCGCTTCCTCAAGGAGCGCGGCATCGGCGTGCTGATCACCGACCACAACGTGCGCGAAACGCTGGGCATCTGCGACCGCGCCTACATCATCAACCAGGGCTCGGTGCTGGCCTCGGGCCGGCCCGACGACATCATCGCCAACGAATCGGTGCGGCGGGTCTACCTGGGTGAACATTTCCGCATGTAAATCCGATGAAACAATCCCTGCAACTGCGCACCTCGCAGCACCTGGCGCTGACCCCGCAACTGCAGCAGTCGATCCGGCTGCTGCAGCTATCGACGCTGGAGCTGCACCAGGAGCTTGAGCAGTTGCTGGGCGAGAACCCCCTGCTGGAACGCCTCGACGACCCGCTCGACCGCTCGCTGCGGCTGCTGGCGGACGGCGCGCTGAGCCCGACCGGCGCGCCGCCACAGGACGGCGCGGCGGCGCCGGGGCAAGATAGCGCGCCGGCGGCCGACGCCGAACCCGCGTACGACGGCGCCGAGCACGCCGCCGCCGACAACGGCGACAGCGACTGGAGCGAGATCGGCCGCGGCAAGGCGCCCGACGACGAGGATTCCCGGCCGCAGCTCGAAGCGAGCCAGCGCACGCTGCGCGAACACCTGATGGAGCAAATGCGCGTCACCGTGCAGCCGCTGCGCGACCGCGCGCTGGTCGAGTTGATCATCGACGCGCTCGACGACAACGGCTACCTCGAGGAGCCGCTCGACGAGATCCTGGCGCGCCTGCCGGCCGAGCTGGACGTCGGGGCCGACGAGATGCGCACCGCGCTGGCGCTGCTGCAAAGCTTCGACCCGGCCGGCGTCGGCGCGCGCAACGCCTCCGAATGCCTGGCGCTGCAAATCAAACGCCTGCCGCGGATCGCCATGGTGACGCGGCGCATGGCGCTGCTGATCGTCGAGCGGCACCTGACCTGGTTCGCCCAGCGCGACTTCAACAAGTTGAAAAAGGCCCTGCTGTGCGACGACGAGGACTTGCGCGAGGCGCAGACGGTGATCCGCCAGTGCAACCCGCACCCGGGCGCGGTGTTCGCCGCCGACGTCTCCGACTACGTGGTGCCGGACGTCGTCGTCAAGCGCGCGCGCAACGGCTGGCACGTCAGCCTGAACCACGAGGTCATGCCGCGCCTGCGCGTCAACGCCATGTACGCCAACCTGCTCAAGCAGGGCAAGGGCGAGGGGGCGATGGGCGCCCAGTTGCAGGAGGCCAAGTGGCTGATCAAGAATATGCGCCAGCGCTTCGACACCATCCTGCGCGTGGCCCAGGCCATTGTTGAGAGGCAGAAAAATTTCTTCTCGCACGGGGCGGTGGCGATGAGACCCCTTGTGCTCCGTGAAATAGCTGATACACTGGGTTTACACGAGAGTACTATTTCTCGGGTAACAACTCAGAAGTATATGCTGACCCCGCATGGCATGTTTGAGTTGAAATATTTCTTTGGTAGCCATGTCGCCACCGAAGCGGGGGGAGAGGCATCATCGACGGCGATACGGGCGCTTATTGTGCAATTGACAGGAGCTGAAGACCCGAAAAATCCTTTATCCGACAGTAAGATTGCGGACATGCTGGGAGAACAAGGCATGGTGATTGCGCGACGCACTGTTGCCAAATACCGGGAAGCGCTGAAGATCCCGCCAGTCAGTCTGCGAAAATCGTTGTAGTTTTACTTTGGTTCCTCTGCGCGCCAGAAGACCGGCGAAGGCACGAACCCGACATCATCTTTAGGAGTGTGTATGAATCTCACTATCAGCGGACATCATCTCGAAGTGACACCGGCCATCCGTGAATACGTACAAACCAAACTGGAGCGCGTGCAACGCCATTTCGATCAAGTCATTGATATTGCTGTCATTCTGACCGTAGACAATCTGAAAGAAAAAGATAAACGGCAAAAGGCCGAAATCAACCTGCGCATGTCCGGCAAGACCGTGTACGTGGAAAGCCTGTCGCAAGACCTGTACGCCGCCATCGACACCCTGATCGACAAACTGGACCGCCAGGTCATGAAGTACAAAACCAAAGTGCAAGAGCACGGTCACGAGGCGATCAAGCATCTGCCCGACACCTACGAAGCCGCCGCCGTCTAATCCGGCCCCCGCTTCCCACCCCGACTAAGGGCGCGTCTCGCGCCCTTTTTTGCGCCCGCGCCCGCGCCGCCGGTGCGCTAGTATACGTTCCTCTCCACCTGCCATCGACCCTGCCATGAGCGAATTCGTCCACACCTCCGTCCAGCACCGCACCGCGTGCATCGTCCTCGACCGCCCCAAGGCGCTGAACTCGCTGTCGCTGGCGATGGTGCGCCAGCTCGCCGCGGCCCTGCTGGCCTGGCGCGACGACGCCGGCGTCGACGCCGTGGTCATCAAGAGCAGCAGCGAGAAGGCCTTCTGCGCCGGCGGCGACATCCGTTTTTTCTACGACGCCGGGCGCGCCACGCCGCTGGCCGGCAGCGCCCTGCTGGAGGACTTCTTCAGCGAGGAATACGCGCTCAACCACCTGATCCACTTTTATCCGAAGCCCTACGTAGCCCTGCTCGACGGCGTGGTAATGGGCGGCGGCATGGGCGTGGCCCAGGCCGGCCCGGCCAGCCGCGTGCGGGTGGTAAGCGAGCGCACCAAGATGGCCATGCCGGAGGTGAACATCGGCCTGTTCCCCGACGTCGGCGGCAGCTATTTCCTGTCGCGCGCGCCGGACCGGCTGGGCCTCTACCTGAGCTTGACCGGGCTGACGATAGGCGCGGCCGACGCGCTGCACGCCGGCCTGGCCGACCACTTCGTGCCGCAGGCCCAGATGGCGGCACTCACGGCGCTGATCGCCGCCACCCCGGGCGCGTTGCTGCCCGCCGCGATCGCCGCCTTCGCGGCGCCGTTCAAGGCCGAGGCGGGCGCCAGCGCGCTGCGCCAGGAGGCCGCCGCGCTGGCGCGGCATTTCGGCGCCGACTCGGTGGCCGGCATCGTGGCGTCGCTGGAGGGCGACGCCTCGCCCTTCGCGCAAAAGACGCTGGCGGCGATGGCGCAGCGCTCGCCGTTGATGATGTCGGTGACGTTTGAGCTGCTGCGCCGCGGCGCCGCGCTGGGGGTGGCCGATTGCCTGCGCATGGAGCGCACCGTGGTGCGCCACAACTTCGCGCACGGCGAGGTCATCGAGGGCGTGCGCGCGCTCGTCATCGACAAGGACAACGCGCCGCGCTGGTCGCCGCCGACGCTGGCCGAGGTGACGCCGCAGATGGTGGCGGGCTTCTTCGCGCCGGTGTGGCCGGCGCACGCGCATCCGCTGCGCGAGCTGGAGTAGGCCGGCGGCTCCGCCGCTACGGTTGTTCGCGGTGGCGCAATACCACCTGTTCGGTCGGGCCGAAGTGCTGCGCCAGGCGCTCGGCCATGTACACCGAGCGGTGCTGGCCGCCGGTGCAGCCGACCGCCACCGTCAGGTAGCTGCGGTTGTCGGTCTTGAACGAGGGCAGCCATTTGGCGAGGAAGGCGCGGATGTCGCCGAGCAGCTCGGCCGCCGCCGGCTGGGCGTCGAGGAAGGCGATCACCGGCGCGTCGCGCCCGGTCAGCGGGCGCAGCGCCAGGTCGTAATACGGGTTCGGCAGCGCGCGCACGTCGAACACGAAGTCGGCGTCCAGCGGCACGCCCAGCTTGAAGGCGAACGATTCGAAAAACAGCGTCAACGGCGCGCGGTCGACGGCGACGATTTCCTTGATCCAGCCGCGCAGTTTGTTGGCGCTCAATTCCGACGTGTCGATCACATGGCCCAATTGTTCGATCGTCGACAGGCGTTCGCGCTCTTCGGATATGCATTCGATCAGGGTGCGCCGCGCCGCCGGGTTCTGGCCGGGCCGCAGTTCGTGCGACAGTGGATGGCTGCGGCGGGTTTCGGAAAAGCGCGCCACCAGCGAGTGCGTGGTGGCGGTCAGGAACATGACTTTGACGTCGTGGCCGTCCTGCTTGAGCCGGCCGACGTCGTGCGGCAGGCTGGCCAGCGAGGCGGCGCTGCGGGCGTCGACGGCGACCGCCAGCGACTCGGTGCCTTCCTGTAGCAAGGTCGATACGAGCTGGCTCAGCAGCGCTGGCGGCAAGTTGTCCACGCAATAATAACCGGCGTCTTCGAGCACGGTCAGCGCGACCGATTTGCCGGATCCGGAGATACCAGTGATGAGGACTATATGCATAGGCCTTGATCATACAATAAGATCAAACACGGCGCTGAAAGCAAGCTGCTGTACATCCGATGGCAGATGCCATGCCGCCGGCCGGCCGCGCTAGTCGCCGCTCATCGCCTGGCGCTGGCGCTCCATGAATTCCTGCAGCGTGTCGATGCCGCGCAGTTGCAAGATGGTGTTGCGCACCGCCGCCTCCAGCAGCACCGCGATGTTGCGCCCGGCCGCCACCGGAATGACGACCTTGCGCACCGGCAGGCCCAGCACGTCCTCGGTGGGGAACAGGAAGGGCAGGCGCTCGACTTCCTCCTCCAGCGCGCTGCGGCGCACCAGGTGGACGATCAGCTTCAGGCGCATCTTGCGGCGCACCGCCGTTTCGCCGAAGATCGCCTTGATGTCGAGCAGGCCCAGGCCGCGCACCTCGAGCAGGTTTTGCAGCAGCGGCGGGCAGCGGCCCTCGATCATGTTCGGCGCGATGCGCGAGAATTCGACGGCGTCGTCGGCCACCAGGCCGTGGCTGCGCGAAATCAATTCCAGGCCCAGCTCGCTTTTGCCGAGCCCGGAATCGCCGGTGATCAGCACGCCCACGCCCAGCACGTCCATGAAGACGCCGTGCATGATAATGCGCTGCGCCAGTTTCTTCGACAGGTAGACGCGCAGGAAGTCGATCACCTGGGCCGCCGGCAGCGGGGTGGAAAACAGCGGAATGTTTTTTTCATCGCAGATGGCGAGGATGTCGGGCGGCGTTTCCAGGCCCTGGGCGATGATCAGCGCCGGCGGCCCGCCGGCGATCAACTCGCCAATGATGTGGCTGCGCGAGCCGGACTTCAAGCGCTGGTAGTAATTGATTTCCTGGTGGCCGAAGACCTGGATGCGGCCCGGGTGGATCAGGTTCAAATGGCCGACCTGGTCGGCGGCCGAGGCGACGTCGCCGGAAATGAGCCGTTCGCCGCCGGGAAAGCCGGCGAACCAGCCCAGTTGCAGGCTTTCACGGTTGTCGTCGTACAGGCGTTGGATCGTCAGCGGTGTTTGCAGCATGCGCGGGCTCACTCAGGAATGGATAGTCACGCGCAGTGTAGCGCAGTTTAGCCCGCCGCCTGCAGACTGGGTTGCCAGTTGATAATGCGCGCGTGCACCGATTTCGGGTCCGGGTCGGTCGCCAGCGCGGTGCGGAAGGCGTCGTCGGAAAACATTTCGGCGATTTCCGACAGGATTTCGAGATGCTGCTGGGTAACGTGGTCCGGAATCAGCAGGAAGAACAGCAGGTTCACCGGCTTGCCGTCGGGCGATTCGAACGGAATCGGCTCGGCCAGGCGCACGAATGCGGCCAGCGGCGCCTTGAGCGTCTTCATGCCCTTGATGCGGCCGTGCGGCACGGCCACGCCATGCCCCAGCCCGGTGGAACCGAGGCGCTCGCGGGCAAACAGGTTGTCCGACACGGTGGAGCGGGCGATGCCGCAATTGTTCTCGAAAATCAGACCGGCTTGTTCAAAGGCGCGCTTCTTGCTGGACACTTCCAGGTCGAGCAGGACGTTTTCGAGAGATAATATTTTGCTGAGGTTAGTCATAACACTAAGTGAAATGGTGCGGTGCACAAAAGGGGCTTGCGAGCAGAATTATAGGCTTGTTTTTGCGCCGTGTAACATGAATTCTGTTGCCGCCACAACCGCCTCAGTCCGCTTGAAGGCGAACCGGGGCCGGCGGCCGCGGCGTCCGCACTCGGGCAGGCCGTGGCTTCGCTATTTCTGGCGCAAAATACGCTGTCTTGCCGATTTTTCCATTCTACATGACTGTTTCGCCGATTATTCAACGCCGGGGCCGGCTCCGGCGGATTTCCAGTAACTTATTACATTGTAAATGAAAACGCGGTCGGCGCCGCTTGCCTGGAAGGTAGGAGCATTGCACCAGCCAGTCAAGGCGCGCGGCGCGCGAACGCGCGCGCGTTTGCGCCGCGTCAAGCGGCGATCGTGCGCGCGCCCTTGACGCGTTTGAACAAGCCCACGTAGCGGAATTCGCCCGTTGCGCCCCGGGCTGGCCGGCCGCTCCGTTTCGGCCGCTACTGGCGGGCGTTGCGCAGGTTGGGCGGACGCTGGCCGGTGCTGAAGTTGCTGCGCCATGGGTTGATGTCGAGTCCGCCGCGGCGGGTGTAACGAGCGTACACGGCCAGTTTTTGCGGCGCGCACTGGCGCAGGATGTCGACGAAGATGCGTTCGACGCATTGCTCGTGGAACTCGTTGTGCTCGCGGAAACCGATCAGGTACTTGAGCAGGCTTTCCTGGTCGATCTGCGGCCCGGCGTAATGGATTTGCACGCTGCCCCAGTCCGGCTGGCCGGTGACCAGGCAATTCGATTTGAGCAGATGCGACAGCAGTTTTTCCTCGACCGGCGCCTCGTCCAGCGCCGCCTTAAGCAGCAGCGACGACGGCGTGTACTGGTCGATGTCGATGTCGAGGCGGTCCAGTAGCAAGCCGTCGAGTTCGCCCATTTTCAAGCCGGCGAACTGTTCCTGCAAGGTCAGCGCGACCTGCACCGGCGCGCCGAAGCCGCCCGACAGGTCTTGCTGCAGCAGCGCCTGCAGGGCGTCGGCGCTGGCCAGTTTGGTCTGGTTGAAGGAGTTCAGGTAGAGCTTGAACGACTTCGACTCGACGATATTGGGCGAGTCGGCCGGCACGGTGACGCGGGCGATCGCCACCTGCGGCTTGCCGCGCAGGTTGAGCCATGACAGCTCGTAGGCGTTCCAGATGTCGACGCCGAAAAAGGGCAGGGTGCCGTGCAATTGCAGCTCGTCGCGCTTGCCCTGGCGGGGAATCGGGAACAGCAGTTCGGGGGCGTAGTCGCTGCGGTAGGCGGCGCTTTTGCCCAGCGGGGAGAGGTCGGCGGAATTGGTCATGGTGATGTGAAGGTAAGGTGCCGCCGGCTGGCGGCGAAGCAGCGGCGTGAATCTGGGGTCGGGCCTCGAAGGTCCGACCCCGGCTGTGCGCCGCCGGTTTTTTGCGTATGCCGGCGGCGCGCGGGTGCAGCCCGCCCTCTGGTCGTGGGATTATCCCAGGAACAGCTTGTAGACGGGGTTGCTGCTTTCGTCCCAGTAGCGGTAGCCGAGGGTGGTCAGGAATTGGCCGAACTCGCCCATTTCGTCCTGCGGCACCTGCAGGCCGATGAGGATGCGGCCGACGTCGCCGCCCTGGTTGCGGTAATGGCACAGCGAAATATTCCAGTTCGGCGCCATGCTGTCGAGGAAGCGCATCAGCGCGCCCGGGCGTTCCGGGAACTCGAAGCGGTACAGCAGCTCGTCCTGGGCCAGGCGGCTCTTGCCGCCGACCAGGTGGCGGATGTGCGACTTGGCCAGCTCGTCGTGGGTCAAGTCGAGCGTCTTGAACTCGTGCTCCTCGAACTTGCGCGCCAGCACGCCCGATTCGTTGCGGTTGGCGATCTGCACGCCGACAAACACGTGCGCCTGGCTCTCGTCGCTGATGCGGTAGTTGAACTCGGTGACGTTGCGCGCGCCCACCAACTGGCAGAAGCGCTTGAAGCTGCCGCGCTGCTCAGGCATCGTCACGGCGAACACCGCCTCGCGCGACTCGCCCAGCTCGGCGCGTTCGGCAACGAAACGCAGGCGGTCGAAATTCATGTTGGCGCCGCAGGCGATCGTCACCAGCGTTTCGTTTTGGACCGGATGCTTGCTCAGGCTGGCGCGCTCGATGTACGCCTTGGCGCCGGCGATGGCCAGCGCGCCGGCCGGCTCCAGGATGCTGCGGGTGTCGGTGAAGACGTCCTTGATGGCGGCGCAGATGGCGTCGGTGTCGACGATGATGACCTCGTCGACGTACAACTGCGCCAGGCGGAAGGTTTCCTCGCCGACCAGGCGCACTGCGGTGCCGTCGGAAAACAGGCCGACGTCGGGCAGCGTCACGCGCTCGCCGGCCTTCAGGCTGCGCGCCATCGCGTCCGAGTCCAGCGTCTGCACGCCGATGATCTTGATGTCGGGGCGGATCTGCTTGACGTAGGCGGCCACGCCGGAGATCAGGCCGCCGCCGCCGATGGCGATGAAGATGGCGTGGATCGGGCCGGCGTGCTGGCGCAGGATTTCCATGCCGATGGTGCCCTGGCCGGCGATCACGTCGGGATCGTCGAACGGGTGCACGAAGGTCAGCTTCTGCTCTTTTTCCAAGGTCAGCGCGTGGTTGTAGGCGTCGGTGTAGGAGTCGCCAAACAGCACCACCTCGACGTTGGCGCCGCCGCGCGCCTTGACCGCGTCGATCTTCACCGGCGGCGTGGTGGTCGGCATCACCACCAGCGCGCGGCAGCCGAGCCGGGCCGCCGACAGCGCCACGCCCTGGGCGTGGTTGCCGGCCGAGGCGCAGATGACGCCGCGCTTGAGTTGCGCCTCGCTCAGGTGGGCCATCTTGTTGTAGGCGCCGCGCACCTTGAAGCTGAACACGCTCTGCATGTCCTCGCGCTTGAAGTAAATCCGGTTTTCCAGGCGCTGCGACAGCGCCGGCGCGAACTCCAGCGGGGTTTCAATGGCGACGTCGTAGACGCGGGCGGTCAGGATTTTCTTCAGATAGTCGATAGTCATAGTCTGCAAACAGAGTGATTCTGGGCCAGAGGGTCTGGAACGTGTTCGGTGGAGCAAAGACGTGCTGGTCGCGGCGGGTAGCCGAAGCGGGCGCCGCGGCGGCCGCCGGCCGGTGGGCCTGGCGCCAGCGTGCGGCGATTCTCGATTGTACTGTGCGGGTGTTGCGCTTCATTATAATGGACACCTTTCGCCTACCTCAAAGAGTTCGATGATCGAATCTACAATCGCCTGGTTGCTGCACCTGTTGGCGGCGCCCGAAGTGGGGCTGACGTCGGTCTTCATCATCAGTTTTATCTCGGCCACGCTGCTGCCGCTGGGCTCGGAGCCGGCGGTATTCGCCGTCGTCAAGGCCAACCCCGCGTTGTTCTGGCCGGTGATCCTGACCGCCACCGTCGGCAACACCCTCGGCGGCATGGTCGACTACTGGCTCGGCTACCGCGCCAAGGTGGCCTTCGCCAAGGAGCGCGACACGCGCTGGTTCCGCTGGCTGGCGCGCTACGGCGCCAAGACCATGCTGCTGGCCTGGTTGCCCGGCATCGGCGACCCGCTGTGCACGCTGGCCGGCTGGCTCAAGCTGCCGTTCTGGCCCAGCGTCGCCTACATGGCGGCGGGCAAGCTGGCGCGCTACCTGACCATGACGAGCCTGCTGTTGTTCGTGCCCGACGGCGTCTGGCAACGGATCGGACAACTGCTGGGCTAAAGCCGCCGCGGCCGGCGGGATTGTTTATTTGCAATAATAGCCTTTTGTTGGCAGGATCTATCAAGAATGGCGTATTTTCATCATATGGATTTGGTGATATGCGCGGTTCGCCGCGTTTCGGGCGGCGCCGCCGGCCCCGCTTAACCCGTAGGGGGGCGAGGGCTGTTCCGGCATGGTGCGGCGCAATACGCTAAAATGCCTCTTTAGGGTCAGTCCACAAGTCCACACATACCATGAACGCCCCCGCACACATCAAAGCACTGCTGGCCGAAACGCCAAACGGTCCCGCCGCCACCCGGCTGCGCGAAATCCCCTATAACTACACGTCGTTTTCCGATCGCGAGATCGTCATCCGACTGCTGGGGGAGCACTCCTGGAGCCTGCTCGACGAGCTGCGCGGCGCGCGCCAGACCGGCCGGTCGGCGCGCATGCTGTACGAGGTGCTGGGCGACATCTGGGTGGTGCGGCGCAATCCCTACCTGCAGGACGACTTGCTGGACAACCCGAAACGGCGCCAGGAACTGATCGCCGCCTTGCACCACCGCCTGGCCGAGGTCGACAAGCGCCGCCTGACGGTGGACGCGGCCAGCGAAGCGAACCTGGACGACGCCGCGGCGCAACGCCGCAGCGCCAGCGTCGAGGCGCTGCTGAAGGCGGCCAGCAAGGCCGTGGCCGACTTCGGCGACGAGTTCCGCCAGACCTACGACCTGCGCAAGCGCACCACCAAGGTGCTGGGCCGCTACACCGAAAAGCACAACATCTGCTTCGACGGCATGAAGCGCGTTGCCCACGTTACCGACGCCACCGACTGGCGCGTCGAATACCCGTTCGTCGTGCTCACGCCCGACACCGAGGACGAGATGGCCGGCCTGGTCAAGGGTTGCATCGAACTGGGGCTGACCATCATCCCGCGCGGCGGCGGAACCGGCTACACCGGCGGCGCCGTGCCGCTGACGCCGCTGTCGGCCGTCATCAACACCGAAAAACTGATCACCCTGGGCGAGGTCGAAATGACCATGCTGCCCGGCGTCGAGCGCGAATACGCGACGCTGCTGTCGGGCGCCGGCGTGGTCACCAAGCGCGTCTCGGACGCCGCCGAAAAGGCCGGCTTCGTGTTCGCCGTCGACCCGACCTCGGCCGAGGCTTCCTGCATCGGCGGCAACGTCGCCATGAACGCCGGCGGCAAGAAGGCCGTGCTGTGGGGGACCGCGCTGGACAACCTGGCCTCGTGGCGCATGGTCGACCCGAACGGCGACTGGCTCGAAGTGACGCGCCTGGAGCACAACCTGGGCAAGATCCACGACGCGCCGGTGGCCAAGTTCAAGCTCGAATGGACCCACCCGACCAGCCGCGGCGCCGCCAAGGCGGCGCCGTTCAAGACCGAGTTGCTGGACATCGCCGGCCGCAAGTTCCGCAAGGAAGGCCTGGGCAAGGACGTCACCGACAAATTCCTGTCCGGCCTGCCGGGCATCCAGAAAGAGGGCACCGACGGCCTGATCACGTCGGCGCGCTGGATCTTGCACAAGATGCCCAAGCACGCCCGCACGGTCTGCCTGGAATTTTTCGGCCAGGCGCGCGACGCGATTCCGTCTATCGTTGAAATCAAGGACTACCTGGACGGCTTGCCGGCCCGCGGCGACGGTTTCACGACGATCCGCCTGGCCGGCCTGGAGCATCTGGACGAGCGCTACCTGCGCGCCGTCGGCTACGCCACCAAGTCGAAGCGCGGCGTGCTGCCGAAGATGGCGCTGTTCGGCGACATCGTCGGCGACGACGAGAACGCGGTGGCCATCGCCGCCTCGGAAGTGGTGCGCATCGCCAACACCCGCGTCGGCGAGGGCTTCGTCGCCGTCAGCCCGGAGGCGCGCAAGAAGTTCTGGCTCGACCGCGCCCGCACGGCGGCCATCGCCAAGCACACCAACGCCTTCAAAATCAACGAAGACGTGGTGATTCCGCTCAACCGCATGGGCGAATACACCGACGGCATCGAGCGCATCAACATCGAACTGTCGATCAAGAACAAGCTGCAACTGGCCACCGCGCTGAGCGACTTCTTCGGCGCCGGCAACCTGCCGGTGGGCAAGAGCGACGACGCCTCCGACGACCGCGTCGACGACGCCGAAATGCTCGGCGACCGCGTGCAGCAGGCCACGGCGCTGCTGCGCCAGGTGACGGCGCGCTGGACCTACGTGCTGGCCGGGCTGGACCTGCCGCTGGCCAGCGCCAAGGACCAGTTGGCCGAATTGGGCCTGGAGCGCCTGCTGCCGGTGTTCGAGGCGCGCCTGGCGCAGCAGCCGGACGCCACCCTGTTCGACGTGGTGCAGGACCGCACCGTGCGCATCACCTGGAAGCAGGAAATCCGCGCGCAACTGCGGCAAATCTTCAACGGCGCCGCCTTCAAGCTGATCCTCGACGAAACCACGGCGATCCACGCCCGCGTGCTGCGCTCGCGCGTGTTCGTCGCGCTGCACATGCACGCCGGCGACGGCAACGTCCACACCAACTTGCCGGTCAACTCCGACAATTATGAAATGCTGCAGGACGCCCACCAGGCGGTGGCCCGCATCATGGTGCTGGCGCGTTCGCTCGACGGCGTCATTTCGGGCGAGCACGGCATCGGCATCACCAAGCTGGAGTTCCTGACCGAGGAAGAGATCGGCGAATTCCGCAGCTACAAGCAGCGCATCGATCCGGAAGGGCGCTTCAACAAGGGCAAGCTGCTGAACCTCGACGGCCTGGGCGCGGACTTGCGCAACGCCTACACGCCGTCGTTCGGCCTGATGGGCCACGAATCGCTGATCATGCAGCAAAGCGATATCGGCGCCATCGCCAACAGCGTCAAGGATTGCCTGCGCTGCGGCAAGTGCAAACCGGTGTGCTCGACCCACGTGCCGCGCGCCAACCTGCTGTACTCGCCGCGCGACAAGATCCTGGCGACCTCGTCGCTGATCGAAGCCTTCCTGTACGAAGAGCAGACCCGCCGCGGCATCTCGGTCAAGCACTGGGAAGAGTTCGAGGACGTCGCCGACCATTGCACCGTGTGCCACAAGTGCGTCACGCCGTGCCCGGTCAACATCGACTTCGGCGAGGTGTCGATGAACATGCGCAATCTATTGCGCAAAATGGAAAAGAAAAGCTTCAAGCCGGCCCTGGCCGCGACGATGTTCTTCCTCAACGCGACCGACCCGACCACCATCAACGCCTCGCGCCAGGTGATGATCGGTTGGGGCTACAAGGCCCAGCGCCTGGGCAATGATTTGCTGAAGAAATTCGCCAAGAAACAGACCAAGGCGCCGCCGCCGAGCCTGGGCAAGCCGAAGGTGCGCGAGCAGGTGATTCACTTCATCAACAAGAAAATGCCGGGCAACCTGCCGAAGAAAACCGCGCGCGCGCTGCTCGACATCGAGGACGACAAGGTCATCCCGATCATCCGCAATCCGAAGACCACCACGGCCGACACCGAAGCCGTGTTCTACTTCCCGGGCTGCGGTTCGGAGCGGCTGTTCTCGCAAGTGGGCTTGGCGACCCAGGCCATGCTGTGGGAAGTGGGCGTGCAAACCGTGCTGCCGCCGGGCTATCTGTGCTGCGGCTATCCGCAGC
The DNA here is from genome assembly GCF_046115965.1 of Janthinobacterium sp. CG_23.3. Lineage (NCBI taxonomy): Bacteria > Pseudomonadati > Pseudomonadota > Betaproteobacteria > Burkholderiales > Oxalobacteraceae > Janthinobacterium > Janthinobacterium sp. CG_23.3. The sequence continues at coordinate 24,155 of NZ_JBJXIB010000089.1, forward strand.
GCGGCAACGGCGAGTACGACAAGGCCGAAAAGATGATGACGGACAACCGCGTGCTGTTCCACCGCATGGCCAACACCCTCAACTATCTGGACATCAAGACGGTGCTGGTATCCTGCGGTACCTGCTACGACCAGCTGGCGACCTATGAGTTCGACAAGATCTTCCCCGGCTGCCGCATCATGGACATCCACGAGTACCTGCTGGAGAAAAAGGTCAAGCTCGAAGGCGTCAACGGCACGCGCTATATGTACCACGAGCCATGCCACAACCCGATGAAGCTGCAGGAATCGGGCAAGACGATCAACGCGCTGATCAGCACCGTCGACAACGTCAAGATCGAGAAAAACGACCGTTGCTGCGGCGATTCCGGCACCCTGATGGTGTCGCGCCCCGACATTTCGACCCAGGTGCGCTTCCGCAAGGAAGAGGAAATGATCAAGGGCGCCGACAAGCTGCGCGCCGACGGCTTCGCCGGCGAAGTGAAGATCCTCACCAGCTGCCCGGCCTGCCTGGGCGGCGTCTCGCGCTACGGCGAGGAGGCCGGCACCACGGCCGACTACATCGTCGTCGAGATCGCCAAGCACTTGCTGGGCGAGAACTGGATGCCCGACTACGTCAAGCGCGCCAACGACGGCGGCATCGAGCGGGTGCTGGTGTGACCGTCCAGCCCTGCGACCTGTGCGTCCTGCTGGCCGGCTTCGACGCCGGCGCCGGCCTGGACGCGCTGGTGTGGCGCGACGAGCGGGTGGCCGTCGTGCTGGTCGACGAGGCCGGCTATCCCGGCTTTTGCCGCGTCGTCTGGCACGGCCACGTGAAGGAAATGAGCGATCTGGGCGCGGCCGAGCGCAGCCGCGTGATGGAGGTGGTGTGGCAGGTCGAATTGGCCCAGCGCGAAGTGATGCGGCCGGGAAAAATCAACCTGGCCAGCTTCGGCAACATGACGCCGCACGTGCACTGGCACGTGATCCCGCGCTACCTCGACGACGCCCATTTCCCGAACCCGACCTGGGCCGCGGCCCGGCGCGCGCCGGCGGCCGACACGCTGGCGGCGCGGGGGGGGGTGGTGTGGGGACGGGGGGGCGGCCGCGTCCAACGACCGCATCTCTTCGAGGGGTCCACAAAAGGTCAACAGAGAAAAAAACGAAAAGCGATAGACACACGACACCAGGAC
>NZ_JBJXIB010000090.1:0-25281 GCF_046115965.1 Janthinobacterium sp. CG_23.3
CTTGCTCAAACGCTTCCGGCTCCATGCCGACGCCGTCCTGCTGTTCATCACCGACCATGCCGTCCCATTCACCAACAATCTTGGGGAGCGCGCCGTGCGCATGCCAAAGGTGAAGCAGAAAATATCCGGCTGCTTCCGAACCGTCATCGGCGCCGACAACTTCTGCGTCATCCGCTCATGTCTCGACACGCTACGCAAGCAAGGCCATGGCATGCTTGAGGTTCTGCTCCGGGCCTTCAACGGTAATCCTATCCCGCTTGCCGCATAGCGGCTGAACAGTCACCGAAAAATTTCCAATAATTAACAATAATTGATGAAAATTAATATTATTGCTTAGGCTAGCGGTATTTATGTTCGCGCATCAAGCGGACATCAATCTGCTGACGGCGCTCAAACTATTGCCAAAACGCACTTCTGTTTTTAAGATTCTGCGGTATTATAAATAGAATTTCGGTGCATTGTTTTTTAGTGAAGGTTAGCATGGAATTTAATAAGAAAATTTCTAGAAGTGATATAAAGTATTGCGCGATTTTTGTGGTTGTTATGATCGTGTTTCTATTTTTGATCAATTTTTCTAATATTGCTTATATCTCTTCCATTCGGGATTATGAGTACGGGGAAATAATTTCTATGCTGGTGTTAGGAGAGGTCATGATTTTATTACATAAATTTTCTCGGCGGAAATAAACAAATATTTGAAGTGATTAGCGATTCCGGCACTCCCGAGTTCGACAGTTAAAATTGATTTCTCCTGCGTTTTTCACCTTGGACGGGAGTGTTTATAAGGGTTGTGCGGGCGTCTCTGGAAAATTTATGTAATGGCACGTTTTTCAAAAAATCGATATTTGTTGATATTCTAAAAATTCAGTTTTAGAGTAACGGCATGTTTATCAAAGTCACCAAATCCGGTTCGCGCGGCTACGTCCAGTTTGTCGAAGCGTTTCGCGACGATGAAGGCCGCCCCTAAGCAGCACACCGTCGCCACGCTCGGCCGGCTTGACCAGCTCAACTCAGCGTTGGAGTCGGTCATTTCCGGGATGCCGCGGGTGACGGGGAAGAAGCTACCGGAAGCGCCGCCCAGCCCGGCGATCGCGTTCGAATCGGCCCGCGATTATGGCGACGTCTGGGCGCTGACCGAACTGCGGGACTCGCTCGGCTTCGACCATTCTCGCCAGATCTTCCGGCGCACCCGGCACAGCCTTGACGTCGGGGCCCTGGTCCGCGTGATGGTGCTCAACGCCAGATTCCCATAGCAGCAGGAGGTTGCGCTCCCGCTCGATGCTCAGAATAGGAAAGTAGGGTGGTGGATTCAGGTTGCAGCAAGCGAGCAATTCTTGCTGGGTTTTATTTAGATGGTTGTCGGACAGTCCGACCGGCGGAAAAATCGGTTGGCCACGGGCGTCGCAGTCTTGTCCGATCACGATGTAGCCGCCGCCTAAGTTCTCAAAATCATTGGCAAAAGCGCAGACTGAGCGCAAGATCGGAGCGGGATTCCAGCCGGCCTTGTACTCGATGCGCTCGGCCTCGACGGTACGTTGGCGTAGCAGGTCCTACAGATTGATGGGCAACGTATTCGGCATCGCGTCTGCTGAGCCTTACTCTTGCTCTGTCGATATTATTGTCGGCACCAGGCCAAGCCGCGCCGGTGTTGCTGCTATAGACAAGCGTCAAAGCCGGCGGGGAGGGCGCGTTGCCGTCCCCGCCTTCAAACCACAATTAGTGGAAGTGCTCGTTGCCTTGCGGCGTGTCTTCGGGCATCTCCGCGTGCACCAGCTCGCCCGCCGGGTCGGCGAACAGCGGCGCGCCGCAATCGTCGCAGTATTCGCCGACGTAGCGCTCGTTGTGGCGCTTGATCTGCGTGACGCCTGCTTCCTTCAGGTGCGCCAGGATCTCGTCGATCGGCGTGACCTGCTTGTCCAGGCCGCCGATGCCGGCTTGCAGCAAGCCTTCGATCGGGGTGCCGTCCTCGTCTTCCTGGCCGTACAGCGGCCAGACGATGCCGTACACCACTTCCGGCGTTTGCCGCAGCGTGAACGCGACGCGGTATTCGTCGACCTGGCCGTCGGCCGCCTCTTCGCCGAAGCCGGCGATGACGGCGCGCAGCTCGGACGGCTCCACCGCCAGCGTGTGCGTCAGGTAGTGCACGGCGGCGCGGATCGAGACCGGGCGGATCAGCTTGTCGGCTTCGCGGCAGGCGACGTAATAGGCTTCCGGCAGCAGCAGTTCAATGCCGCAGCCCGGTAGCAGGCGGGCGATCGACGGCGTCGCCTGGACGCGCCATTGGTCCAGCGCGGCGGTGCGTTCGCTGATGAAGTCGGCTTGGCTGGCCGGGGCCTGCCAGCGGAACAGCGGCGCGCCCACCGGCGCCACCACCGCCACCAGCAGGTAGCGGGTGTCGGCCAGGAAGGGCGCGGTTTCCGGCGGCTTCACGGCCGGCTTCAGCGTCGTGCCCTTCAACGCGGCCTGGGCCAGCTTGAGCGTCTTGGCGTAGGTCTCGGCGTGGCTGCGCGGCAGCTGGTCGATCGAGAACAGCGTCGGCGCCATCGCCATGCAGGTGCCGTCGGCCAGCAGATGCGCCTCGAAATGGGTCGACAGCGTTTCCAACAGGTCGGTCGGAATCGCGCCCGAGGCGATCGTGAAGCGGGTCCAGGCCAGGATCGGCACGGCCACCAGCAGGGCGTCGTAGCGCTTGGTCTCGCCTTTTTCCTCCAGCGTCACCACGGTTGTTTCGCTGACGGCTTCAACGCAGTCCATCAGCACGTCATAGGCGTTCAAGTCTTCCTTGAACAGGCTGGCCAGGGTGGTGTCGATGGTGTCCTGGTGGCCGGATTTGAGTAGTTTCTGGAGCTGCGTATCCAGGCTGTGTTCCCATGACCGCTCTTCGAGACGGCTGGCGGCCTGGACGATTGCCTGGGCAAAGGTAACCAGACGCTGGCTGTCGGCAGTCAATTTATGGGATGAATCTTTGGATGGACGACGCATAGCGGGATAAGAGTCTCTGGAGAGTGGAAAAAATGGATTAGTACCAATTAGATAATGATAAACCCTTATGCTTCCTATTGTAGTGGATTCGGCCGCTGTCGATGCGACTGCCGGTGGTAGATCAAGGTCGATTGCGCCGATTTCAAGGTTTGCGAGGTGGTTTGGGCAAAAAAAACGCCGGACGAGGCCGGCGTGTTGGGTGCTGCGACGGCGGCCGCGGTTTACGCGGCCAGCAGTTGGCGCAGCACGAACGGCAGGATGCCGCCGTGTTTGTAGTAGTCGACCTCGATCGGCGTGTCGATGCGCAACAGCACAGTCACGTCCTGGCTGCTGCCGTCGGCGCGGTGGATCACCAGCGTTACCAGTTGCTGCGGCTTGATCTCGCCTTCCATGCCCTTCAGGTCGTAGGTTTCCCGGCCGGTAATACCCAGGCTCTGTACGCTGTCGTCGCCGATGAATTGCAGCGGCAGCACGCCCATGCCGACCAGGTTGGAGCGGTGGATGCGCTCGAACGAACGGGTAATCACGGCCTTCACGCCGAGCAACTGGGTGCCTTTCGCGGCCCAGTCGCGCGACGAGCCGGTGCCGTACTCCTCGCCGCCGAACACCATCGTCGGCGTGCCGTCGGCAACGTAGCGCATGGCCGCGTCGTAGATCGACATTTCGTCGCCGGACGGCTGGTGCACGGTGATGCCGCCTTCGACGGCGGAACCGTCGGCCTTGGCGGGGATCATCTTGTTCTTGATGCGGACGTTGGCGAAGGTGCCGCGCATCATGATTTCATGGTTGCCGCGGCGCGAACCGTAGGAATTGAAGTCGGCTTTCATGACGCCGTTGGCCAGCAGCCATTTGCCGGCCGGGCCGCTTTCCTGGATCGAGCCGGCCGGCGAAATGTGGTCGGTGGTGATCGAGTCGCCGAACACGCCCAGCGCGCGCGCGCCCTGGATGCCGGTGGCGACCGCTTTCGGCGTCATCGTGAAGTCGTCGAAGAACGGCGGCTCGGCGATATAGGTCGACTTCGGCCAGTCGTAGACCTGGCCCGACACGGTGGTGACCTTCTCCCACAGCTTGCCCGGCGCGCCCTTGACGTCGGCGTAGTTCTCTTTGAACACTTTGCCGTTCATCGCGAACTTCATCAGCGCCGACACTTCGGCCGAGCTCGGCCAGATATCGCCCAGGTAGACGTCCTTGCCGCCCTTGCCCTTGCCAACCGGCTCGGTCATCAGGTCGCGCGTCATGTTGCCGGCGATGGCGTAGGCCACCACCAGCGGCGGCGAGGCTAGGAAGTTCGAGCGGATGTTCGGGTGGATACGCGCCTCGAAGTTGCGGTTGCCCGACAGCACGGCTGAGGCGACGATGTCGTTGGCGGCGATGGCCGCGTTCATTTCCGGGGTCAGGTCGCCGGCGTTGCCGATGCAGGTGGTGCAGCCGTAGGCGGTCAGGCCGAAGCCCAGCTTTTCCATGTAGGGCAGCAGGCCGGCGGCGCTCAGGTACTCGGTGACGACGCGCGAACCCGGCGCCAGCGAGGTCTTGATGTGCGGCGCCACCTTCAGGCCCGCTTCGACGGCCTTTTTGGCCAGCAGGCCGGCGGCCAGCATCACGCTCGGGTTCGAGGTGTTGGTGCACGAGGTGATCGCGGCGATCAGCACGTCGCCGTTCGACACCTTGACGCCGTTCGTCGTTTCATACACGGCGCCCAGGTCGGCCGGGTTCTTGTTGAAGCCGTTTTCCGAGGTCGGCTTGGCGAACAACTCGGTGAAGTTGGCCTTGACGTTGCCGATTTCAATGCGGTCTTGCGGACGCTTCGGGCCGGCCAGCGACGGCGCCACCGACGCCAGGTCGAGCGCCACCACGCGGGTGTAGTCGATGTCGCCGGCTTGTGGAATGCCGAACAGGTTCTGCGCCTTGAAATACGACTCGAAGGCGGCGATTTCGGCTTTGCTGCGGCCGGTGCCCTGGAAGTACTCGATGGTTGCTTCGTCGACCGGGAAGAAGCCCATGGTGGCGCCGTATTCCGGGGCCATGTTGGCGATGGTGGCGCGGTCGGTCAAGGTCAGCGATTGCGTGCCTTCGCCGAAGAACTCGACGAACTTGCCGACGACTTTCTCCTTGCGCAGCAGTTCGGTGATGGTCAGCACCAGGTCGGTCGCGGTGCAGCCTTCGCGCAGCGCGCCGCTCAGGTTGACGCCGATCACGTCCGGGGTCAGGAAATAGACCGGCTGGCCCAGCATGCCCGCTTCCGCCTCGATGCCGCCGACGCCCCAGCCAACCACGCCGATGCCGTTGATCATGGTGGTGTGCGAGTCGGTGCCGACCAGCGTGTCGGGGTAGTAAATGTCGTCTTTTTTGTTCTTCACCTTGTGGACGCCGCGCGCCAGGTACTCCAGGTTGACCTGGTGGACGATGCCGAAGCCCGGTGGCACGACGCCGAAGGTGTCGAAGGCCTGCATGCCCCATTTCATGAACTGGTAGCGCTCGTTGTTGCGCGAGAATTCCAGCTGCATGTTCAGGTCCAGCGCTTTTTTCTCGCGGTAGTGGTCGATGGTGACCGAATGGTCGACCACCAGGTCGACCGGCACCAGCGGCTCGATGTTTTTCGGGTTCAAGCCCATTTTCTTGGCGACGTTGCGCATCGCGGCCAGGTCGGCCAGCAGCGGCACGCCGGTGAAGTCTTGCAGCACGACGCGCGCCACGACGAACGGAATCTCATCGGTGCGGTCGGCTGCCGGGGCCCAGTTCGCCAATTGCTTGACGTGTTCCTCGGTGACTTTTTTGCCGTCGCAGTTGCGCAGCACCGATTCGAGCACGATACGAATCGACACCGGCAGGCGGGAGAGGTCGACGCCCAGGCTTTTTGCCAGCGCGGGAAGGGAGTAGAGCAGTCCCTTCTTGCCGTCCGAAATCTTAAAATCCTTGAGCGTGTTCAGAGTGTTGCGGGACATGACTTCTCCTTGTTGGCTATCGTCTATTATTGCTATTCAAGTTACACCATTATTGCGGCGCGCCGGGGCGGGCGCGCTTGCACTCCTTGCGTGGACCCGCCTCAGGCCGCCGGCGTGGCCGCCTCGGCCGCCACCGGTACCGCCGGCTTGATCTGCTCGGCGTCCTTGCACTCGTTGGCCAGTTGGCGGTTCTGCTTGGAGTCGAGCAGCATGCCCTTGGCCGGGATGCCGATCCAGACCAGGCCGTACAGGCGGTTTTCAAAGCGCCGGGCGCCGGTGGTGGTGCCGACCTGGGTCAGGCGGTGCAGGCGTTTTTTCCAGCGCAGCGCGATGTGTTTTTCGTCGGCTTCGTTGCTGTAGATGGTGATCTTGTTGCCCAGTTCGCAGTGGAACTCGGTGGTGGTCGAACCGCCGGTTTCCGGCTCGTCGGCTTCCTCGTCGACCGCGGCGGCCGGCTTCGACTCGGCCGGCTTGGCGGCGCTTTTGGCTTTCGCCTTGGCCTTGACGGCCTTGGCCGGTTTGGCCTCGGCGTCGGCGGCGAAGGCGGCCGGCGCCAGCGACAGGGTCAGTGCGCCCAGGGCGACGCCGCAGGAAATGGCTAGCTTAAAAATGGACATCGTTGTTGGTTCCAGGTCAGTGTTCGTCGGGGCTTGCGTTGAGCAGCGCGGCGGCCGCTTCGGGAAGCGGCAGGCCGGCCAGTTTGGCGCGCTGCAAAACCGTCCAATAATATCGGTAGCTGGCGCGGTCGTGCAAGCGGCCATTTTGGGCGATCGGCCCCCATTGGGCCTTCTCGGCCTCGTGCAGGATGTTGTTCGCTTCATTCACCTCGGACAGGCGCGGCGTGAAGGCTTTGATGATCGGTTTGATCTGGTCGGGGTGGATGCTCCACATGCGCGTGAAGCCGAATTCGGCGGCCGCGCGCTGGGCGTCGTTGGCCACCACGGCCGAGTCGCGCACGTCGGTGGTGACGTTGTGCGACGGCACCTTGCCGTGGGCGTGGCAGGCGGCGGCGATTTCCAGCTTGGCGCGCACCACCAGCGGGTGCTGGAACTGGCCCGGCGTGCGCATGGCGTTGGCGGCGATGGCGCCGTAGTGCGCCGAGACGAAATCCATGATGCCGAACGACAGGCACTCGACCTGCGGCAGCGCGGCGATGTCGTAGACCTCGCGCAGCGCGCCATGGGTTTCGATGATGACGTGGATCGGCAGGTCGGCGCGGCCGGCGTTGCGCGCGTGCAGGTTGATGAAGCTGATGGCCCGCGCCACGTCTTGCACGCCGTTGGCTTTCGGCAGCGCCAGGTAGGCCAGGCGCGGCGCGGCCGCGCAGACGATCTCGACGTCCTGGGCGAAAAACGCGCTGTTGACGTCGTGCACGCGCACGCCGATGCGGTTGAAGCGGTTGCCCTCGTCCTGCAGCAGGGCCGCGACCAGGCGCGCGTGGGCTTCCTCGGCGCCGGCGCTGGCGCCGTCTTCGCAGTCGAAGGTGATGTCGAACAGGGGGCCAAGCTCTTGTTGCAAAGCAATCGATTTACGCATCAGCTTGTCGGAGCCGGCGTAGTGGTCGCAAGCGGCGAGCAGCAGCGGCTGGCGTTTGCCTTGGAATAAAACCTCGGAAGGGTGCATGCTTAACGCATTCTGAAGGTGGGGGGGGCGGTGGATGGGAACGTCGCGCCACCGTTGGCGGCGCGACGCGGCTAGGCTATTAGCCCAGCAGGTGTTTGACGCCGGCTTGCTCTTCCAGCAGCTCGTTCAGCGTGACGTTGATGCGCTCTTGCGAGAAGGCGTCGACGCTCAGGCCCTGGACGATCTTGTATTCGCCGTTCTCGGTGGTGACCGGGAAGCCGAACATGACGCCTTCGGGAATGCCGTACGAACCGTCCGACGGGATACCCATCGTGGTCCACTTGCCGTTGGTGCCGATGACCCAGTCGTGCACGTGGTCGATGGCCGCGTTGGCCGCCGAGGCCGCCGACGACAGGCCGCGCGCTTCGATGATCGCGGCGCCGCGCTTGCCGACCGTAGGCAGGAAGGTGTTGGCGTTCCATTCGTGGTCGTTGATCATGTCCTTGACCGAGTTGCCGTCGATTTCCGCGTAGCGGTAGTCGGCGTACATGGTCGGCGAGTGGTTGCCCCAGACGAACAGTTTTTCGATCGACGTGACCGGCTTGCCGGTTTTGGCGGCGATCTGCGACAGCGCGCGGTTGTGGTCCAGGCGCAGCATGGCGGTGAAGTTCTTCGACGGCAGCGACGGCGCCGATTTCATGGCGATGTAGGCGTTGGTGTTGGCCGGATTGCCCACCACCAGTACCTTGACGTTGCGCGAGGCGACGGCGTCGAGCGCCTTGCCCTGCACCGTGAAGATTTGCGCATTCGCTTCCAGCAGGTCCTTGCGTTCCATGCCCGGGCCGCGCGGACGGGCGCCGACCAGCAGGGCGACGTCGATGTCCTTGAAGGCGGTCATCGGATCGGCGTGCGCGGTCATGCCGGCCAGCAGCGGGAAGGCGCAGTCGTCGATTTCCATCATGACGCCCTTGAGGGCCTTCTGGGCCTTCTCGTCCGGGATTTCAAGCAATTGCAGGATGACCGGTTGGTCTTTGCCGAGCATGTCGCCGTTGGCGATGCGGAACAGCAGCGAGTAACCGATCTGACCGGCGGCGCCGGTAACTGCAACACGCATTGGGGTTTTAGCCATGATGAATCTCCAAAGTGGGAAAAAAACGAGCTCGAAGCTGGGCCTACGCTTATTCGGAAAAGCTGTAATGATACCAAAACCGGGGCGGCGCGCCGAATTGGCGCGAATCGCCGCCGCCGGGGCCGCGCGCGGGCCGGGGAAAAACCGGCACATCCCGGCGCGGCGTGGCGTGACGGCGAGTTTAGGCGGGCCGGAGCGATCTGTCAATTCATATCTTATGTCTTATATAAGACATATAACTCACAGCAGGTTTCACTGGACTCCGAGGGGCTTTTGTGTTGAAATCTCGCCCTATGAACCCAGCCCCGCCCAATCCGACCATGAATGCTCCCGCCGCCAGCGGGGCAGCCGGTCCGACGCCCGCCGCGTCCGGAACGCCGGCGGCGGGGTCGCCGACCTTCAGCCCGCTGTACCAGCAAATCAAGGCGCTGATCACGCAAAGCCTGCAGTCGGGCGAGTGGAAGCCCGGCGAACTGATCCCCAGCGAGGTCGAACTGGCCGGCCGCTTCAAGGTCAGCCAGGGCACCGTGCGCAAGGCGATCGACGAGCTCGCCGCCGAGAACCTGGTCATGCGCCGCCAGGGCAAGGGCACCTTCGTGTCGACCCACCACGAGGCGCGCGCGCATTTCCGCTTCCTGCGCCTGGTGCCCGACGAGGGCGTGCCGCATTATCCCGAAAGCAAATTCATCGAGGTCAAGCGGGTGCGCGCGCCGGCCGACGTGGCGCGCCTGCTGGAACTCAAATCGGGCGACGCCGTCATCTTCGTCAAGCGCGTGCAGTCGTTCGACTCGGTGCCGACCATCGTCGAGGAGCTGTGGCTGCCCGGCCTGATCTTCAAGGGCTTGACCGCCGAGCGCCTGGTCGAATACAAGGGGCCGATGTACGGCCTGTTCGAAACCGAGTTCGGCACCCGCATGATACGCGCCTCCGAGCAGATCCGCGCCGTCTGCGCCGACGCCGGCGCCGCGCAGTTGCTGAACGTGGCGGCCGGCGCGCCGCTGCTGTGCTCGGAACGCGTCTCGTTCACCTACGGCGACAAGCCGGTCGAGCTGCGCCGCGGCCTGTACCTGACGGCGCACCACCATTACCAGAACGAACTGAATTAAACCGCGCGTTCAGCTAGGCCGCGCGGGCGCGGCGGCGCGCGCCGTTGTGGCGCCAACAAGACGCTGACTACCCCAAGTGGCGCCCGGAGTGTGTTGCAGTGCACTATTTTGGTTATATGTAACAATAGATATTGGTCGGAGTTGCGAAATCGGCGAAAATCGCAGCTTCAATGATTTATTTTAGTTCAAGGGGGGTCTTGTTATGTCCGAAGCCGTAAGAGAAGCACCAAAAAAAGAACGGCCGAAATTCAGTAATATTCATGTTACGCAGTTGGCCAACTACCGTCTGCCGCTGGCCGGTATCGTCTCCTTCCTGCACCGCATCAGCGGTTTGCTGATGTTCCTGCTGTTGCCGGCCGTGCTGTACATGCTGCAACTGAGCCTGCGTTCGGAAATCTCGTTTGCCTACTTCCAGGGCATCGCCTCGCACTGGTTCGTGCGCCTGCTGACGCTGGCCCTGGTCTGGGGTTATATGCAACATTTCTGCGCCGGCGTGCGCCACCTGTTTATGGACCTGCATATGGGCCTGGACAAGGATTCGGCCCGCCAATCGGCCGCCAGCGTGATCGCCGTCAGCCTGCTGCTGACCGCCCTGGTCGGCTTGAAACTGTTTGGAGTATTTTGATGGCTAACAATAATATCGGACCGAAACGCCTGGTCGTCGGCGCCCACTACGGCCTGCGCGACTGGCTGGCCCAGCGCATCACGGCACTGGTGATGATCGTCTACACCGCCATTCTGCTGATCGCTTTCCTCACCGGCAACAACTTCAGCTACGAAGGCTGGGCCGGCCTGTTCGCCCAACAGTGGTTTAAATTGTTCAGCCTGGTGACCTTCCTGGCGCTGGGCTACCACGCCTGGGTCGGCATGCGCGACATCTGGATGGACTACGTGAAACCCGTCGGCATCCGCCTTACCTTGCAAATCGCCACGATGCTGTGGTTGATCGGCTGCACCGCGTGGTCGGTGCAAATTCTCTGGAGTGTGTAATCGTGGCAGCTATTAAATCTGCAATCCCTACCCGCCGCTTCGACGCGGTCATCGTCGGCGCCGGCGGTTCCGGCATGCGCGCCTCGCTGCAACTGGCCGAGGCCGGCCTGAACGTCGCCGTGCTGTCGAAAGTGTTCCCGACCCGCTCGCACACCGTCGCCGCGCAGGGCGGCATCGGCGCCTCGCTGGGCAACATGGCCGAGGACAACTGGTTCTGGCACATGTTCGACACGGTCAAGGGCGGCGACTATCTGGGCGACCAGGACGCCATCGAATTCATGTGCCGCGAAGCGCCGAAGGTGGTCTACGAGCTGGAACACTTCGGCATGCCGTTCGACCGCAACCCCGACGGCACCATCTACCAGCGCCCGTTCGGCGGCCACACCGCCAACTTCGGCGAGAAAGCCGTGCAGCGCGCCTGCGCCGCGGCCGACCGCACCGGCCACGCGCTGCTGCACACCCTGTACCAGCGCAACGTGCGCGCCCGCACCCAGTTCTTCGTCGAGTGGATGGCCATTGACATCATCCGCGACGCCGACGGCGACGTCGTCGGCGTGGTCGCGCTGGAAATGGAAACCGGCGAATGCATGATCCTGGAAGCGAAGACCACGATCTTCGCCACCGGCGGCGCCGGGCGCATTTTCGCCGCCTCGACCAACGCCTTCATCAACACCGGCGACGGCATGGGCATGGCCGCGCGCGCCGGCCTGCCGCTGCAGGACATGGAGTTCTGGCAGTTCCACCCGACCGGCGTGGCCGGCGCGGGCGTCTTGATCACCGAGGGCGTGCGCGGCGAGGGCGGCATCCTGATCAACAGCGACGGCGAGCGCTTCATGGAGCGCTACGCGCCGACCCTGAAGGACTTGGCGCCGCGCGACTTCGTGTCGCGTTCGATGGACCAGGAAATCAAGGAAGGCCGCGGCTGCGGTCCGAACAAGGACCACGTCATGCTGGACCTGCGCCATATCGGCGCCGACACCATCGCCAAGCGCCTGCCGTCGATCCTGGAAATCGGCCACAAGTTCGCCAACGTCGACGCCACCAAGGAACCGATCCCGGTGGTGCCGACGATTCACTACCAGATGGGCGGTATTCCGACCAACATCCACGGCCAGGTCGTCGCGCCGAAGGACGGCAACCCGGTCGCCGTGGTCAACGGCCTGTACGCCATCGGCGAATGCGCCTGCGTGTCGGTGCACGGCGCCAACCGCCTGGGCACCAACTCGCTGCTCGACCTGCTGGTGTTCGGCCGCGCCGCCGGCAACCACATCGTCGCCAGCAACCTGAAGCAAAAGGAAAACAAGCCGTTGCCGGAAGGCGCCGCCGACTTCGCCATGGGCCGCCTGGCGCGCCTGGAGAACTCGACCGGTACGGAAACCGTGCAGGGCGTCGCCAACGACATCCGCGCGACGATGCAGAAGTACTGCGGCGTGTTCCGCACCGACGCGCTGCTGCAGCAGGGCTACAAGGAAATCATGGTCCTCGACGAGCGCCGCAAGAACGTCGCGTTCAAGGACAAGTCGAAGGTCTTCAACACCGCCCGCGTCGAAGCGCTGGAATTGGACAACCTGATTGAAACGGCGAAAGCGACCATCACCTCGGCGGTGGCGCGCAAGGAATCGCGCGGCGCCCACGCGCACAGCGACTTCCAGCAGCGCGACGACGAGAACTGGATGAAGCACACGCTGTGGTTCTCGGAAGGCAACCGCCTCGAGTACAAGCCTGTCATCACCAAGCCGCTGACGGTCGACACCTTCAAGCCGAAACCACGTACATTCTAAGGGTCAGAACATGACACGCACAGTTAAACTCAAGATCTACCGCTACGATCCGGACACGGACGCGAAGCCGTACATGCAGGACGTCACCGTCGAGCTGCAAGACAGCGACAAGATGCTGCTCGACGCGCTGCAACGCATCAAGTCCGACGTCGACGATTCGCTGTCGCTGCGCCGCTCGTGCCGCGAAGGCGTTTGCGGTTCGGACGCGATGAACATCAACGGCAAGAACGGCCTGGCCTGCACCACCAACCTCAACGAGCTGACCCAGCCTATCGTGCTGCGTCCGCTGCCGGGCCTGCCGGTGATCCGCGACCTGATCGTCGACATGACGCAGTTCTTCAAGCAGTACGATTCGATCAAGCCGTTCCTGATCAACGAGTCGATCCCGCCTGAAAAAGAACGCCTGCAGTCGCCGCTCGAGCGCGAGGAACTCGACGGCCTGTACGAGTGCATCCTGTGCGCCTGCTGCTCGACGTCGTGCCCGTCGTTCTGGTGGAACCCGGACAAGTTCGTCGGCCCGGCCGGCCTGCTGCAAGCCTACCGCTTCATCGCCGACAGCCGCGACGAAGCCACCGGCGCGCGCCTGGACAACCTGGAAGACCCGTACCGCCTGTTCCGCTGCCACTCGATCATGAACTGCGTCGACGTTTGCCCTAAGGGTTTGAACCCGAACAAGGCAATCGGCAAAATCAAAGAGTTGATGGTCCGCCGCGCGATCTGATCGCGCGCGTCTTGCGGGCGGCGCGTGCCGCCCGCACAGTCGTATCGCGCTCGCGAATCCGCGCGCGCACCGTATAGTGTTGAACAACATGACAGAATCAAGTTTGCCCACGCATCAGTCCGACCCCGCTAACCGCGCCCGTTTGCGCTGGCGTTCGCGCCGCGGCCTGTTGGAAAACGATCTGATCTTGACCCGTTTTCTCGATGCGTATGAAACCGAATTGACCGACGACGAAGTGGACGCGCTGACGCGCTTGCTCGACTTGTCAGACAATGCGTTAATGGATCTGGTGCTGGCCCGCAAGGAGCCGGAAGGCGAAGTCGATCTGCCGCAAGTGCACGCACTGCTGCAGCGACTGCGCCGCGCCTAGGACTGTCGGATACGGTCCGGTAGGCTCGGAAGGGCGACGCGCGTAACCCGCGCCGCGTCCGGCGAGGCGAATAGCGACACCAGAATTTTTGATTTTTTTATCCCCGACTCACTCCCGCGAAGGAAGAGCCCATGAATACCACTGACAAAAAAGCCACCCTGTCGTTCTCCGATGGCAGCCCATCGATCGACTTCCCTATCTACGAAGGCACGGTTGGGCCGGAGGTCATCGACATCCGCAAGCTGTACGCCGGCACCGGTAAATTCACCTACGACCCGGGCTTCATGTCGACCGCCGCCTGCAATTCGTCGATCACCTACATCGACGGCGACAAGGGCGAGCTGCTGTACCGCGGCTACCCGATCGAGCAGTTGGCCGTCAACGCCGACTTCATGGAAACCTGCTTCCTGCTGCTGAACGGCGAACTGCCGAACGCCGCCGAAAAAGCCAAGTTCGTTGCCACCGTGACCAACCACACGATGGTGCACGAGCAGATGCAGTTTTTCTTCCGCGGCTTCCGCCGCGACGCCCATCCGATGTCGGTGCTGGTCGGCACCGTCGGCGCGCTGGCGTCGTTCTACCACGACTCGCTCGACATCAACGATCCGCACCACCGCGAAGTGTCGGCGATCCGCCTGATCGCCAAGATGCCGACGCTGGTGGCGATGTCGTACAAGTACTCGATGGGCCAGCCTTTCGTGTACCCGCGCAACGACCTGTCGTACAGCGCCAACTTCATGCGCATGATGTTCGGCAACCCGTGCGAAGAGTACAAGGTCAACGACGTGCTGGTGCGCGCCCTGGACCGCATCCTGATCCTGCACGCCGACCACGAGCAGAACGCCTCGACCTCGACCGTGCGCCTGTCCGGTTCGTCCGGCGCCAACCCGTTCGCCTGTATCGCAGCCGGCATCGCCTGCCTGTGGGGCCCGGCGCACGGCGGCGCCAACGAGGCGGCACTGAACATGCTCAAGGAAATCGGCTCGGTCGACAAGATCCCCGAGTTCATCGCCAAGGTCAAGGACAAGAACTCCGGCGTCAAGCTGATGGGCTTCGGCCACCGCGTCTACAAAAACTTCGACCCGCGCGCCAAGCTGATGCGCGAGACCTGCTACGAGGTGCTGGAAGAGTTGGGCCTGCAAGACGACCCGCTGTTCAAGCTGGCCATGGCGCTGGAAAAAATCGCGTTGGAAGACGACTACTTCGTGTCGCGCAAGCTGTACCCGAACGTCGACTTCTACTCCGGCATCGTGCAATCGGCGCTGGGCATCCCGGTCTCGCTGTTCACCGGTATCTTCGCGATGGCCCGCACCATCGGCTGGATCGCCCAATGGAACGAGATGATCTCCGATCCGGAACAGAAAATCGGCCGTCCGCGCCAGCTGTTCGTCGGCGCGACGACCCGCGAAGTACTGCCGGTCGACAAGCGCGCGTAAGCGAAGCTCAGCGTGCCGCGCCGGCCTTCGGGGCCGGCGGAAAAAAAAGCGAGCCCGCGTGGCTCGCTTTTTTTACGCCGCGCCGCCGATATTCAACATCGTGATGACTGGAATTCCTAAATGTAATTGGATATATATCTCGTGTTCGGATATATTGCAGTGCAACATTAGACCAATTGACGAGGACTGCACCATGACGACATTATCAGCGAACCATCCCACCCTGGCGAACTCGGGCAACAGCTACGCCAAAAACGTTCTGCAAGCGGGGCAGGCGCTTGTCGCCGCGATATTCGCGCTGAACGGCGCCCTGGCCACGCGCCGGAAAAACCGCAAGGAGTGGCTGGAAACGGCGGCAATGCTCAGCCACAAGGCGGATGCCCACCAGGAAGGCAGCCCGGCCTACGCCGCCGAGTTGCGCTATTTCTCCGCGCTGAGCCTGGCGCGCTACTCCGAGTCCTGATCGTCCGGGCGGGCGCCGGCGCGCAATGAAATTCCAAGCGGCAATCCGCCATCCGATCGGGAGTACACATGTTGTCGGGCGTTGCGCGCGGCGGCGGCTTAGAGCAAGGGGCGTCTCGTCGGTGCCGTCGAAACCGAGCAAATTGCGCTATTATTCGGTCGAATAATTGCTCGAATCGGACGAATCATGGATCGCATCACGGCCGCGCAGGTGTTTGTGGAAATCGCCGAGCGCGGCAGCATGGTCGCCGCCGCCGACGCGCTCGACATGTCGCGCGCGATGGTGACGCGCTACCTGGCCGAGATGGAGCAGTGGGCCGGCGCCCGGCTGCTGCACCGGACCACGCGCCGGCTCAGCCTGACCGACGCCGGCGACGCGACGCTGCTGCGCTGTCGGAGCATGCTGGAGCTGGCCGGCGCGATGGCGGTGCGGGCGGACGGCGCCGCCGACGCGCCACACGGCCTGCTGCGCATTACCTGTTCGCAAACGCTGGCGCAGACCGCGCTGGCGCCGGCGGTGACGGCCTACCTGCGGCGCTATCCGCGCACCGCCGTCGACCTGCAAATTGAAAACCGCGCCGTCAACCTGGTGGAGCAGCGCATCGACCTGGCGCTGCGCATCACCAACGCGCTCGAACCGAACCTGATCGCCCGCCAGCTCGGCCATTGCGCATCGATGGTGTGCGCCGCGCCGGCCTATCTGGCCGCGCGCGGCACGCCGCAGCGGGCCGAGGACCTGGCGCTGCACAACTGCCTGACCTACACCTACTTCGGCAAGAGCCTGTGGCAGTTCAGCCGGGACGGCGCGGCGCTGTCGGTGCCGGTCAGCGGCAACCTGTCGGCCAACGAGTCGATGGTGCTGTTGACGGCGACGGCGGAGGGGGCTGGCATTTCCTTGCAGCCGCTGTTTTCTGCCGCCCCGCTGCTCGCCAGCGGCCAGCTGGTGGCGCTGCTGCCGGCGTACCAGCCGCAGGAAATGGGTATTTACGGCATCTACACGTCGCGCCAGCACATGGCGCCGGCGTTGCGGGCGATGCTCGATTTCCTGGTCGCCTGGTTCTCCAGCGATCCGCGCTGGCTGGCCGCGACGGCGTCGCCCCGGCCGCGCGGCAAGTCCACACGTTGATGCCGCCATATTAATAAAACAAATTGTTTTATTTTTATCCGGCGGCCGTTTGCGGATTGACGCCGCAGGGCATCGCCGCTAAGCTTGGCCACCATTCACCTGCCCGGGACGCCCCTTGAACGCCACCACTTCGCCCCTTTCCCCGCTCGATTTGTTGACGCCGCTGCTGGTTCCCGGCCGCCGCTTTATGCTCGGTCTGGTGGGCGCGCCCGGCGCCGGCAAGTCGACCGTCGCGCAAGCCTTGTGCGACGCGTTGCCGGGCCGCGCCGTGGTGGTGCCGATGGACGGTTTCCACCTGGCCAATTCGGAGCTGCTGCGGATGGGGCGGCGCGACCGCAAGGGCGCCGCCGACACCTTCGACAGCGCCGGCTACGTCGCCCTGCTGGGCCGGCTGCGCCAGCGGCCGGCGGGGCAGGTGGTGTACGCGCCGGACTTCCGCCGCGAACTCGACGAGGCCGTCGCCGGCGCGATTGCGGTGCCGGACGAGTGCGAGCTGGTCATCACCGAGGGCAATTACCTGCTGCTCGACGACGGCCATTGGGCCGGCGTGCGGCAGCAACTGGACGCCGTCTGGTATGTCGATATCGACGCCAAGCTGCGCCGCGAGCGGCTGGTCGCGCGGCATATGCGCTTCGGCCGCTCCGAGGCGGCGGCGCGCGATTGGGTGCTGCGCACCGACGAGCCGAACGCCCTGCTGGTGGAGGCAACCCGGCCGCGCGCCGATGTGGTGTTGCGTTAGGGCGCGGCTTTTAACGGTTTCAATAGAATAATTGAGATTTTTATACTATTGCCTTCTTGTCAGCGTGGCGATGCCTACCGGCCCGATCTAATTGTGGCCACTGTTACTATTTATTACCTGAACGGTTGTCCTGATTCAATATCGCGTGCTATCCTACCTCACCGTTTTTTCGAACAGTGCCCGTTTTAAAGCCCTTCCCCACAACTTGATGTGCAATCCGCTAACCGGTCAGGCCGTGTCGCGGAAGGTTAGATTAACCCGCTAATCTCGCGAAACGCGAAGAAAGGTGAGCAATATGATGCAACAATTTACGTCCAACTCCTACCTGTTTGGTGGGAACGCCCCGTACGTGGAAGACCTGTACGAGGCGTACCTGAACAACCCAGGCTCGGTGCCGGACAACTGGCGCGCGTACTTCGACGCCATGCAGAACGTGCCCGCCGTCGACGGTTCCAACAAGCCCGACGTGGCGCACGCGTCCGTGGTCGCCTCGTTCGCCGAGCGCGCCAAAGCCGGTCCTATCCGCGTCGTCACCGCCTCGCTGGACGCCGAAATGGGCCGCAAGCGCGTCGCCGCCACGCAACTGGTCGCCGCTTACCGCTACCTCGGTTCGCACTGGGCCAATCTGGACCCGTTGCAGCGCCAGGAACGTCCGATGATCCCGGAACTGGAACCGAGCTTCTACGGTTTCACCGACGCGGACATGGACACCGTCTTCAATATCAGTAACACCTATTTCGGCCCTGAAACGGCATCGCTGCGCGATCTGCTGAACTTCCTGCGCGAAACCTACACCCGTTCGATCGGCGCCGAGTTCATGTACATCTCGGACCCGGCCGAAAAGCGCTGGTTGCAGGAAAAGTTGGAATCGATCCGCTCGACCCCGACCTTCACGAACGAGAAAAAAATCCACATCCTCGACCGCCTGACCGCGGCCGAAGGCCTGGAACGCTATCTGCACACCAAGTACGTCGGCCAGAAGCGCTTCTCGCTCGAAGGCAGCGAGACTTTCATCGCCTCGATGGATGAAACCATCCAGCGCGCCGGTGAAAAAGGCGTGCAGGAAATCGTTATCGGCATGGCCCACCGCGGCCGCCTGAACGTGCTGGTCAACACCCTGGGCAAGAGTCCGCAGGAACTGTTCGAAGAATTCGAAGGCAAGCACGGCGACGACCTGCCGTCGGGCGACGTCAAATATCACCAAGGCTTCTCCAGCGATATTTCGACCGCCGGCGGCCCGGTCCACCTGTCGCTCGCGTTCAACCCGTCGCACCTGGAGATCGTCAACCCGGTCGTCGAGGGTTCGGTCAAGGCGCGCATGGACCGCCGCGGCGACAAGGACGGCGCGCAGGTGCTGCCTATCCTGGTGCATGGCGACGCCGCGTTCGCCGGCCAGGGCGTGGTCATGGAAACGCTGAATCTGGCGCAAACCCGCGGCTACCACACCGGCGGCACGGTGCACATCGTCATCAACAACCAGATCGGCTTCACCACGTCGGACCCGCGCGACTCGCGCTCGACGCTGTATTGCTCGGACGTGGTCAAGATGATCGAGGCGCCGGTCCTGCACATCAACGGCGACGATCCCGAAGCCGTCGTGCTGGCCACGCAGATCGCCTTGGACTACCGCATGGAGTTCAAGAAGGACATCGTGGTCGACATCATTTGCTACCGCAAACTGGGCCACAACGAACAAGACACCCCGGCGCTGACGCAGCCGCTGATGTACAAGAAAATCGGCCAGCATCCGGGCACCCGCAAGCTGTACGCGGACAAGCTGGCGGCGCAGGGCGTGATCGCCGCCGACCAGGGCGACAAGATGGTCGCGGCCTTCCGCGACGCCATGGACGCCGGCAAGCACACGGTCGATCCGGTCATCTCGAACTTCAAGAACAAGTACGCGGTCGACTGGCTGCCGTTCCTGAACCGCAAATGGACCGACAGTGCCGACACCGCCGTGCCGATGACCGAGCTTAAACGCCTGGCCACCCGCATCACCACCGTGCCGGAAGACTTCAAGGTCCACTCGCTGGTCGAGAAGGTCCTGGGCGACCGCGCCACCATGGGCCGCGGCGAAATGAACCTGGACTGGGGCATGGGCGAGCACCTGGCCTACGCCACGCTGGTCTCGTCCGGCTACGCGATCCGCCTGACCGGCCAGGACGCCGGCCGCGGCACCTTCGTGCACCGCCACGCCGTGCTGCACGACCAGAACCGCGAGCGTTGGGACGCCGGCACCTACGTGCCGCTGTCGAACGTCTCCGAGAGCCAGGCGCCGTTCACGGTGATCGACTCGGTGCTGTCCGAAGAGGCCGTATTGGCCTTCGAATACGGCTACTCGAGCGCCGAGCCGAACACCCTGACCATCTGGGAAGCCCAGTTCGGCGATTTCGCCAACGGCGCCCAAGTGGTGATCGACCAGTTCATCAGCTCCGGCGAAGTGAAATGGGGCCGCGCCAACGGTCTGGTGATGATGCTGCCGCACGGTTACGAAGGCCAGGGCCCGGAGCACTCGTCCGCGCGTCCCGAGCGTTTCCTGCAACTGTGCGCCGACAACAACATGCAAGTGGTGCAGCCGACTTCGGCTTCGCAGATCTTCCATCTGCTGCGCCGCCAGATGGTGCGCCAGTTCCGCAAGCCGCTGGTCATCCTGACGCCGAAGTCGCTGTTGCGCAACAAGGACGCCGGTTCGCCGCTGACCGACCTGGCCAAGGGCGCCTTCCACACCGTGATCGGCGAAGTCGACGAGAAAATCGACGCCAAGAAGGTCAAGCGCGTTATCGCCTGCTCCGGCAAGGTCTACTACGACTTGGTCAACGCGCGTAAAACCCGCGGCCAGAGCGACACCGCGATCGTGCGTATCGAGCAACTGTATCCGTTCCCGCACAAGTCGTTCGCCGCGGAACTGAAGAAGTTCCCGAACCTGAACGAAGTGGTCTGGGCCCAGGACGAGCCGCAAAACCAGGGTCCGTGGTTCCAGATCCAACACAATATCTTCGAGAGCCTGGACGCCGGCCAGCGTCTGGCCTACGCCGGCCGTCCCGCCTCCGCGTCGCCTGCCGTCGGTTACTACGACAAGCACTACGCGCAGCAAAAGGACCTGCTGGAAACGGCGTTCTCGAAGTTAAAAGGTTTTGTTCTGACCAAATAAACACCGCGCGCGCCGCGCCGGGAGCGCGGCGCCGCAACAATACAATATACGGAGTAATACATGGCACAAATCGAAGTCAAGGTTCCACAATTATCGGAATCGGTTGCAGAAGCAACCCTGCTGACATGGCATAAAAAAGTCGGCGAACCTGTGGGCCGCGACGAGAACATGATCGACATCGAGACCGACAAGGTCGTGCTCGAGCTGCCGGCGCCGTCCGCCGGCGTGATCGTGCAAATCATCAAGGGCGACGGCAGCACCGTCGTCGCCGGCGAAGTCATCGCCATCATCGACACCGAAGGTCCGGCCAAAGTGAGTCCGATGGAAGTGTCGTCGATTCCACAGCCGGCCGCGCAAGCCGCCGCCGACGCCTCGCAGGCGCCGGCTTCGAGCGCCGCGCCGGTCGCCAGCAAGGGCGACGTCGCCATGCCGGCCGCCGCCAAGCTGCTGTCGGAAAACAACATGAGCGCCGCGCAAGTGAGCGGCACCGGTAAAGACGGCCGCGTCACCAAGGGCGACGTCCTGAACGCCGTGGCCGCCAAGCCGCCGGTGGTGGCGCCGGTCGCCGCGCCGGCCATGCCGGCCAAGGCCGCGCTGCAGCATGTGGCCGCGCCGGCCGCCGCCAACCTGGGCGAGCGTCCGGAAGAGCGCGTGCCGATGAGCCGCCTGCGCGCCCGCATCGCCGAGCGTCTGGTGATGTCGCAGTCGACCAACGCGATCCTGACCACGTTCAACGAAGTGAACATGCAGCCGGTGATCGACCTGCGCAACAAGTACAAGGACAAGTTCGAGAAGGAGCACGGCGTCAAGCTGGGCTTCATGTCCTTCTTCGTCAAGGCCGCCGTCGCCGCGCTGAAAAAGTACCCGATCATCAACGCCTCGGTCGACGGCAACGACATCGTCTACCACGGTTACTTCGACATCGGTATCGCGGTCGGTTCGCCGCGCGGGCTGGTGGTGCCGATCATCCGCAACGCCGACCAGATGTCGATCGCCGACATCGAGAAAAAAATCGGTGAATTCGGCAACAAGGCGAAAGAGGGCAAGCTGACCCTGGACGACCTGACCGGGGGTACCTTCTCGATCTCCAACGGCGGCACCTTCGGCTCGATGCTGTCGACCCCGATCATCAACCCGCCACAGTCGGCGATCCTGGGCGTGCACGCGACCAAGGACCGCGCCGTGGTCGAAAACGGCCAGGTCGTGGTGCGCCCGATGAACTATCTGGCGATGTCCTACGACCACCGCATCATCGACGGCCGCGAAGCCGTGCTGGGCCTGGTAGCGATGAAGGAAGCGCTGGAAGACCCCGCGCGCCTGCTGCTGGACCTGTAAGCGGCAACACGTCACCAGCGCACTAGAAAAGACCAGCGGCAAGGAGTTGGGGGCGGCCCTTAGGGCTGACCCCAGGGTCACGCCCCTGGTTTTTTTATCTATTGTGGATTTGGTTCCAGAAGAACAGATTGGGAATTAAACAATGAGTACAACAAAACAATTCGACGTCGTCGTCATCGGTGGCGGCCCTGGCGGCTACATCGCCGCCATCCGCGCCGCGCAACTGGGTTTTTCGGTCGCCTGTATCGATGAAGCCGTCAACGCCAAGGGCGCGCCCGCGCTGGGCGGCACCTGCACCAACGTCGGTTGCATTCCGTCGAAGGCGCTGCTGCAATCGTCCGAGCACTACGAACACGCCGGCCACAGCTTCGCCGAGCACGGCATCGACGTCGCCGGCCTGACGCTGAACCTGGGCCAGATGCTCAAGCGCAAGGACACGGTCGTCAAGCAAAACAACGACGGCATCCTGTACCTGTTCAAGAAAAACAAGGTCACCTTCTTCCACGGCCGCGCCGCCTTCGCCGGCGCCGCCACCGCGGAAGGGTATGCGCTGGCCGTCACCGGCGCCGCCAACGAGGCGATCAGCGCCAAGCACGTCATCATCGCCACCGGCTCGAACCCGCGCGAACTGCCGGGTGCGCCGTTTGACGAGAAGCTGATCCTGTCGAACACCGGCGCGCTGGCCATCGACGCCGTGCCGGCCAACCTCGGCGTCATCGGCGCCGGCGTCATCGGCCTGGAAATGGGCAGCGTCTGGCGCCGCCTGGGCGCCAAGGTGACGGTGCTGGAAGGCTTGCCTGTGTTGCTGGGCGCGGTCGACGAGCAAATCGCCAAGGAAGCGGGCAAGTTGTTCGCCAAGCAGGGTCTGGCGATCAGCCTGGGTTGCAAAATCGGCGCGATCAAGGCCGGCAAGAACAACGTTACGGTGGAATACGTCGACGCCAAGGGCGCGGCGCAGAAAGCCGTGTTCGACAAGTTGATCATCTCGATCGGCCGCGTGCCGAACACCAACGGCCTGGGCGCCGACAAGGCCGGCCTGCAACTCGACGAACGCGGCTTCGTCGCCGTCGACGCCGACTGCAAGACCAACCTGCCGAACGTGTGGGCGGTGGGCGACGTGGTGCGCGGCCCGATGCTGGCGCACAAGGCGGAGGAAGAGGGCGTCGCGGTGGCCGAGCGTATCGCCGGCCAGCACGGCCACACCAACTTCAACACCATCCCTTGGGTCATCTACACCTCGCCGGAAATCGCCTGGGTCGGCCAGACGGAGCAGCAATTGAAGGCCGCCGGCATCGCTTACAAGTCCGGCACCTTCCCGTTCATGGCGAACGGGCGCGCGCGCGCGCTGGGCGACACCTCGGGCATGGTCAAGTTCCTGGCCGACGCGGTCAGCGACGAAATCCTGGGCGTGCACATCGTCGGTCCGATGGCTTCCGAGCTGATCTCCGAAGCCGTCGTGGCGATGGAGTTCAAGGCCTCGGCCGAAGACATCGCCCGCATCTGCCACGCCCATCCGTCCCTGTCTGAAGCGACCAAGGAAGCCGCGCTGGCCGTTGACAAGCGCACCTTGAACTTTTAAGCGTCGCCGCGGGCCGGCCTTGCGCCGGTTCGCCGGACGCCCACGACTGTCCCATCGGCCGCGCCGGCATATCCTTGCCGCTGCGGCCGCAGCACGTTGAAGCGAACCACATGAACGTTGAAGAGTTTTACCAGAACGCGTTGCAGCAACGCGATTTCAAGGCCGACGAGGCGCAGCGCCGCGCGGTCGACCGGCTGCAGCGCGCCTACGCGGAGTGGGTCGGCTTCAAGGCGCAGCGCTCGAACAGCTTCAAGCGCCTGATCAACCGTCCCGACGTGCCGCGCGGCGTCTACATGTGGGGCGGGGTGGGGCGCGGAAAATCGTTTTTGATGGACAGTTTTTACTCGGTGGTGCCGCTGGTGCGCAAGACCCGCGTGCATTTCCACGAATTCATGCGCGGCGTGCACCGCCAGTTGGACGAACTCAAGGGCGTAGCCAATCCGCTCGACGAGGTGGCGCGGCGCATCGCCAAGAAATACCGCTTGATTTGTTTCGATGAATTCCACGTCTCCGACATCGCCGACGCGATGATTCTGTACAATCTGCTCACGGCCCTGTTCGAGAACGGCGTCTCCTTCATCATGACGTCGAACTACGACCCGGACCTGCTGTACCCGGACGGCCTGCACCGCGACCGCATGCTGCCGACCATCGCGCTGCTCAAGGCCAAGCTTGACGTGATCAACGTCGACGCCGGCGTCGACTACCGCGGCCGGGCGCTGGAACAGGTCGACAGCTATTACACGCCGCTGGGCGCGGCGGCCGACGCGTCGCTGCGCCACGCCTACGCCAGCGTGGCCGAGACCGCCGACGAGGACCCGCACGTGATGATCGAGAACCGCGAAATCCGCTGCCTGCGCCGCGCCGGCGGGCTGATCTGGTTTGATTTCGCCACCCTGTGCGGCGGGCCGCGCTCGCAGAACGATTACCTGGAAATCGCCAGCCGCTTCCATACGGTGATATTGTCGGCGATACCGGCGATGTCGGCCGGGATGTCGTCCGAGGCGCGCCGCTTCACCTGGCTGATCGACGTGTTCTACGACCAGAAGGTGAAGTTGCTGATGTCGGCCGAGGTGGCGCCGGACCAGTTGTATACCAACGGCATGCTGGCCAACGAGTTTCACCGCACCGTCTCGCGTATTGTCGAGATGCAGTCGCGCGAATATATGGAAAAAGAGCGGCGTGGCGCGGCCGACGCGCTCGCCTGAGGCGGATGAGCAAGGAAGTAAGCAATGAGGAAGCAATGATTATGGCAACGACTATCAGAACTACCCTGCTGGGACTGGCGCTGGGCGCCTGCGCGCTGGGCGTCGGCGCGCAGGACTTCGGCCAGCCGGTGGTGGGCGCGCCGATCGTGCCGCCGTCCCATTCGGTCGAGCAGGCCGACGCCAAGCTGGCGGAGGTGGCCAAGGGCCGCGCCGCCGCCGAGGCCACCTTCGCCGCGCGCGAGCAGGTTTGCTACGCCCGCTTCTTCGTCAACCGCTGCCTCGACAAGGCCAAGGAGGCGCGCCGCGGCGTGCTGGCCGAGTTGCGCGCCATCGAGGCCGAGGCCAGCCGTTTCAAGCGCGCCGAGTCGGTGGCGCGGCGCGACCTGGCCCTGGCCGACGCGCAGAAGACGGCGCAGGAAACCGCCATCGCGCGCGCGGCGGCGCCGCCGAAGCGCCTGCCGGTGGCGGCCGACCCTGGCCGCGCGTCGGCCGTCGGCAAGAATCCGGCCCAGCGCCAGGCCGAGTACGACGCCCAGGCGCAGGGCCAGGGGGGGGGGGGGGGGGGGGGGGGGGGGGGGGGGGGAGGGGAAGGGAAGAAAGGAGAGGGTAAAAAGAAGAGAGGGGGGAAGAAAGGCGATGAAGAGTAGGGGTAAGCAAGGTA
>NZ_JBJXIB010000091.1:0-24807 GCF_046115965.1 Janthinobacterium sp. CG_23.3
CGCCCTTGACCCCGCCGATACCGAAACAAGGGATAGGATAAATTTGCGAAAAACCAGTTGACTTGGAATTCATCATAGAAGGTCGGGTTAGCCGGCACGGCGTAACCCGACACGCGCCGCTGCGGACCATGTCGGATTACGCTTTGCTCATCCGACCTACGGCATGCGCCCCGGGCCTTGGCCTTCTTGCGCCGCCAAGCGCGCCGCGGCCCAGTGCGGCCGCACCACCCGTTGCTCCAGCGCGACCGTCTCCGGCAGCGCGGCGCGCATCGCCGCCGCAATCGCCGGGTGCAGCCCGGCCGCGCGCCCGGCCAGCACCACCGGGCGGGCGCCGTAGCGCGCCGTCAGCGCCAGCGCCAGCCGCGCCAGTTCCCGGCCGGCCTGCTGCAGGATCGCATACGCGGCCGGGTCGGTGTCGGCGGCCGCGGCGACCGCCAGCGCCAGCTTGCCAATCGCGCCGCGCTCCTGGGCGTAGATAAAGTTGCGCGACAAGGCCCAGTCGCTGCCGCCGATCTGCGCGAACAAGGCCTTGGCCAGCGCGCAATCCTGCCAACTGCCCGGGCATTCGTCCTCCCGGCGCCAGACCTGGCGCATGGCCTCGCGGGCGATCCAAAAGCCGCCGCCGCCATCGTCGAGCGTGACGCCGCGGCCGCCGGCCCGGTGCAGCGCGCCGTCGCCGTCGATCCAGGCGGCAATCGAACCGGTGCCAGCGTACACCAGATAACCCTGGCCCGGCTGGAAGCTGTCCAGATAGGCGATTTCAATATCGTTGCACAGCGTGACCGCCTGCGGGGCGATCGATAGCAACTCGGCCAGCCAGCCGGCCGGCAGCGCGGCGTCGCCGCCGAAGCCGGTCAGGCCGGCGCGCACCCGGCCGGGCCGGCCGGCCGCCAGCACCTCGGCGCACAAGCCGGCGAAGGCCGCGCGCAGCGACCGGCGGCCGCCTTCGCTGGCCAGCTGCAAGGCCGACAAGCCCGGCCATTGGCCTTCGGCGACGATGCGCCCGGACGCCGCCGCCAGCGCCCAGCGGGTTTGCGTGCCGCCGGCGTCGATGCCCAGGCCAAGCCCAGCCGGCGAATCGGCCTGCGTTGTCGTCACCGGCGCCCCTTACAGCTTGCCCGTGGCGGGCAGCACCGACACGCGCGGGCTTTCGTTGCCCAGGCGGTCGACCGCGCTCACCACCACCACGCTGGCCGGGCCGGCGGCGGCGTCGTCGGCCAGCACCCACTCGGCGCGCGCGCCCGGCACCACCGCGAAGCGCCATTCGGCGCCATAGCGCGACCAGAGCGCGTACTGCGCGACGGCCTTGCCGGAGCCGGCCGCCAATTTCAGGTGGTAGGCGCCGCCGTCGCGGCGCGCCACCACGGCGGGCGCGGCCGGTGCGTCGGCGCCCAGCCACGGCGTGCTCGGCACCAGCGCCGCGCTTTGATAGGCGTTCGCCTTCAACTGCTCGCTAATGCCCTTGCGGTTGTCCATCAGCGGCGCGATGCTGAAATGCACTTGCCCGCTCGCGCCGGGCCGCGTGCGCGTCACCGCGATCTGCTTGACGATTTCCTCCGGCGTGTAGGACTTGGCGGTATTGTCGATGCGGCTGGTGTACAACCCCGGCCAAACGTGGCGGCGGTGCGGATTTTGCGCCAGCCAATAGTCGAGCAGCACGTCGAACGCCTGCGCCTGCTGCGCCACCGGCCAGTACAGCTGCGGCGACAGGTAGTCGAGCCAGCCCTTGGCCAGCCACAACTCGGCGTCCGCGTACAGTTTGTCGTACTGGCTGAAACCGACGATGCCGGGCGGGCGCCGGTCGGGCCGGCCGATGCCGAACGGGCTGATGCCGAAACGCACCCAGCTTTTCTCGCGGTGGATGCCGGTGTACAGGGCCTCGATCAACTGGTTGACGTTCTCGCGGCGCCAGGAAGCGCGCTCCAGCTTGCCGCCGGCCAGCAAATAGCGCTGCCACGACGGCTGGTCGGGAAACTCCAGCTCGGTGCGCGCGGGGGCGGGCGCGCCTTCCAGCGCGGCCGTCTCGGCGCCGACGCCGGCGCCGGGCGCGTCGATCGGATACGGATAAAAATAATCGTCGATATGCACGCCGTCGATATCGTAGCGGCGCACCACGTCAAGCACCACGTCCTGGGTGCGCTGCGACGAGGCCGCCTCGCCCGGGTCCATCCACAGGAAGCGGCCGTATTGCTTGACCGCCTCCGGGTTGGTGCTGGCGAAGTGCTCGCGCGTCAACGGCGTCTTGGCCGTCGCGTGGCGCGCGCGGTAGGGGTTGAACCAGGCGTGCAACTCCAGCCCGCGCGCATGGGCCTGCTCGACCCAGTACTTCAGCGGATCGTACAGCGGCAGCGGCGCCCGGCCTTGCTGCCCGGTCAAAAATTCCGACCACGGCTCCAGCTTCGACGGGTAAATCGCGTCGGCGCTGGGGCGCACCTGCAGCACGATGGCGTTCAGGTTCAACCCCTTGGCGCGGTCGAGGATGGCGCGCGCCTCGCTCTGCTGTTTCTCCACCGACAAGTTGCTGCGGCTGGGCCAGTCGATATTGGCCACCGTCGACACCCAGGCGGCGCGGAATTCGCGCGGCGCCGGCGGCGGCGTGTCGCCCTTCGCCTGCGGCGACACCGGCACGGCGCCCGGCGTCAGGGGCACTTTGGTGGCGCAACTGCACAGCAGCGCCAGCAGCGTCAGCGCCGTCGCCGCGCGCAGCCGTTTGTTGATATTAACAAGCAAGGGAAGTCCTCGAATTCATTAGTTGCAGGCATTCTACTGTGCAGCGCGAAGATCCGGCGGCACGCTACTTCTTGCCGAAATGCGGGTCGATGCTGACCTTGGCGGCCATCACAAAGGCTGGAATGGTGGCGATGCACACGTAGATGAAAAAATGCTGGTAGCCCAGTTGCTGCTGGATCCAGCCGCTGACCATGCCCGGCAACATCATGCCAAGCGCCATGAAGCCGGTGCAAATGGCATAGTGGGCGGTCTTGTGGGGGCCGTCGGCCACCATGATCATGTACAACATGTAGGAGGCGAAGCCGAAACCGTAGCCGAACTGCTCGGCGGCGATACCGAAGGCGATCAGGTAGATATTGCTTGGCAGCGCGGTGGCCAGATAAACGAAGACCAGGTCGGGCACATGCACCGCCAGCACCATCGGCCACAGGCAGCGCTTCAGGCCGAAGCGCGAAATCGTATAACCGCCGAGCAAGCCGCCCAGCGTCAGCGCGATAATGCCGATGGTGCCGTAGACCAGGCCGACCTGCTCGGTGCTCAAGCCCAGTCCGCCCTTGTCGGCCGGGTCGAGCAGGAAGGGCACGGCCAGCTTGAGCAACTGCGCCTCGCCCAGGCGGAACAGCAGCAGGAAGCCGAGGATGACGGCGATGCCGTCGCGCTTGAAAAACGCGCGGAAGGTGGCGACGAACTCTTGCAGCAACTCGCCGCTGCGCGCCGCCGGCACGTCGGCGGCCGGCTTGGGCAGCATGACATGGTGGAACAGCGCCAGGCCGACGAACAGCCCGGCCAGCAGGAAGAACACCACCGACCAGGCCAGGCGCACGTCGCCGGTGGACTTGGCCAGGCTGCCGGCCAGATACACCAGGCCGCCCTGGCCGGCGATCATCGCCAGCCGGTAAAAGGTGCTGCGCACGCCGACGAAGGCGGCCTGCTGGTGCTCCTCCAGGCCAAGCATGTAGAAACCGTCGGCGGCGATGTCGTGGGTGGCGGAACTGAAGGCCATCAACCACAGTACGGCCAGGCTGATCTGGAAGTAATTGGGTAGCGGCAGCGTCAGCGCGACCAGCGCCAGCGACGCGCCGATCAGCAGTTGCAGCGCAACGATCCACAGGCGCTTGGTGCGGAACAGCTCGACGAAGGGCGACCACAGCGGCTTGATCACCCACGGCAGGTACAACCAGCTGGTGTAGAGCGCGATATCGGTGTTGGAGACGCCGGTGTTCTTGTACATGACCACCGACAACAACATCACCACGACGTAGGGCAGGGCCTGGCCGAAATACAGCGTGGGAATCCAGGTCCACGGGCTATTCTGTTGCGCTTGTTTCATACATCCTTCGCGATGACGCCCGGCCGAAGAATGTCACGGGGCCAGCGCCGCCCTCACGCTGCCGCCCGCCCCGGACAACAATTGCTGCGCCCGGTCTGTCGTAACTTGTTTGGACAAGGCCACGATGGCGACCTTGACGTGAAAATGGCACTGCGCCAGCGCGGCCCGCGCGGCCGCCGCGTCGGCGCCGGTGGCGTGCATGGTCAGCGCAACGGCGCGCTGGACCAGCTTGGCGTTGGTCGGCTTCAAGTCTACCATCAAGTTTCCATAGACTTTGTTCAAACGCACCATCAGCGCGCTGGAAATCGTGTTCAGGGCGATTTTTTGCGCGGTGCCGGCCTTCAGGCGGGTGCTGCCGGAGATCACCTCGGCGCCGGTGTCGAGCGTGACGCCGACGTCGGCGCCCAGCGCCAGCGGCGCGCCGGGATTGTTGGCGATGCCCACGCTCAGGCAGCCGAGCGCGCGGGCGGCGTCGAGCGCGCCCAGCACGAACGGCGTCGAGCCGGACGCGGCCAGCAGCAACACCACGTCGTGCGGGCCGGCGCCGAGCGCGCGCAACTGCGCCTCGCCCTGGGCGCGGTCATCCTCGGCGCCCTCGACCGCCTCGAACATCGCCTGCTTGCCGCCGGCCAGCAGGCCGAGCGCGCGCTCGCGCGGCCAGGAAAAGGTGGGGTGGAGTTCGACGCTGTCGAGCACGCCGAGGCGGCCGGAGGTGCCGGCGCCGACATAGATCAGGCGCCCGCCGGCGGCAATGCGCGGCAGCGCGGCGGCGACCGCGGCGGCGATGGCCGGGGCGGCGCGGCGCACCGCCTCGACCGCCTCGAACTGGTCGTCGACCAGCGCGGCGACGAGCTGCGCCACTGGATACAAATCCAGCTCGGCGTGTTCAAGACTGGGCGTTTCGGTTTTCAGCATGGCCGTCCACCTCGTTGGAAATTGTCAAAACCACCTGCCGGGTGTTACGGCGCGCGGCGCATTTCGGCGACGAAGTCGTAATGGTCGCTGCGGCAGTACGAATGCGTCAGTTCGACCGCCTCGCCGCTGCCCAGGTAGGCGACGCGGGTGATGAAGAGCACGGCCTGCCCCTCCGGCACGCCCAGTTGCTCGGCCAGCTTGGCCGAGGAGTTCATCGCGCGGATGTGCTGCAGCGCCCGCACCGGCGCCTTGTTGATGCTGCTCAAGTATTCGTACAGCGAGGCGCCGACCGCCTGCGGGTCCGCCACCACGCTGTAGGGCAACACGCTGACCTCGTAGGCCATGACGACGTCGTCGGCCAGGCGCAGCCGCTCCAGCCGCGCCACCTTGGTGTTGGTCGACAGCCCCAGGCTGAGTTGCTCGTCGGCGCTGGCGATGACGACTTCGCGTTTCAGCCAGCGCGAGCCGGGCCGGTAGCCGCGCTGCTGCAATTGCTCCGAAAAGCTCGACAGGTTCGACAGCGGTTGTTCGATGCGCGGCGCGATGTAGTTGCCCGAGCCGCGGCGGCGCACCACCAAGCCCTGGTCGACCAACTGGTCGATGGCCTTGCGCGCGGTCACGCGGGAAACGTCCAGCAATTCGGACAGCAGCCGTTCGGACGGCAGGGCCTGGTCGACCTGGTAGCGGCCGCTTTTGACGTCGTCGCTTAATTTCCGTGCAATTTGCATGTACAAAGGCGAATTGTCGTTTAAATCGACCTTGAGTTCAAAGCTGGTCTGGTTCATACACTTCTCCTTGTCCGCTAGTGTAATAGCGATGCAGAAATCGCGTAGCCCCCATCAGCGGGAAATGAAGCACATCATACCTAACCGTAAGTCATCTGCGGCAAAAAACCCACAGTCGATTGTCGAATTCGACATGCCGGGCGCCGCCCGGCGCCGCCTTTATGGCGGATAATTGCGCACGGCCACTCCCGCAACCACCACGCACACCATGAAACCACCCGCCACCTGCCCCTGCGGCGGCCCCTCCTACGCGGCCTGCTGCGGCCGTTACGTCGACGGCGCCGCCATCGCGCCGACGGCCGAGGCGCTGATGCGCTCGCGCTATACCGCCTACACCCTGCGCAACGAAGCCTACCTGCGCGCCACCTGGCACGCCAGCACCCGCCCGGCCGACGCCATCGTCAGCGACGATGAAACATTGCGCTGGCTGGGACTTGAGGTAAAATCCGCTTTACGTTTACGTCAACGTAAAGCAGAATCCGGTACCGATACAAATAGTGACAGCGTCGAATTCGTGGCCCGGTACAAAACCGGCGGCCGCGCCCACCGCCTGCACGAGGTCAGCCGCTTCCTGCGCGAACCCTCGGACGGCGGCATGCGCTGGTTCTATCTCGACGGCAGTTTCCCGGACTAGAGTAGTGAGAGACCAGAAAAAAGGATAAGCAATGCCGCACATCGAAAGCAAACTCAATCCGCGCAGCGACGACTTCAAAGCCAACGCGGCGGCCATGCAGGCCATCGTCGACGACTTGCGCGACAAGGTCGCCAAGATCGCCGAGGGCGGCGGCGCCGCCGCCAGCGCCAAGCACGTCGCGCGCGGCAAGCTGCTGCCGCGCGAGCGGGTGCAGATGCTGCTCGACCCCGGCACGCCCTTCCTCGAATTCTCGCAAATGGCCGCCTACGGCATGTACCGCGACGGCAACGGCGCCGACGCCGCGCCGGCGGCCGGCATCATCACCGGCATCGGCCGCATCGAAGGCCAGGAATGCGTGATCGTCTGCAACGACGCCACCGTCAAGGGCGGCACCTACTATCCGATGACGGTCAAAAAACACCTGCGCGCCCAGGAAATCGCCGACCAAAACCACCTGCCCTGCGTCTACCTGGTCGACTCCGGCGGCGCCAACCTGCCGAACCAGGACGAGGTCTTCCCCGACCGCGACCATTTCGGCCGCATCTTCTTCAACCAGGCCAACCTGTCGGCCAAGGGCATCCCGCAAATCGCCGTGGTGATGGGTTCCTGCACCGCCGGCGGCGCCTACGTGCCGGCGATGAGCGACGAATCGATCATCGTCAAGGAGCAGGGCACGATTTTCCTCGGCGGCCCGCCGCTGGTCAAGGCGGCCACCGGCGAAGTCGTCACCGCCGAGGACCTGGGCGGCGGCGACGTCCACACGCGCCTGTCCGGCGTCGTCGACCACCTGGCGCAGAACGACCTGCACGCGCTGTCGCTGGCGCGCAGCATCGTCGCCAACCTGAACCGCGTCAAGCCGCAACAGGGCGCGCTGCGCCAAGCCAGCGAGCCGAACTACCCGTCGCGGGAGCTGTACGGCGTGATCCCGGTCGACACCCGCAAGCCCTTCGACGTGCGCGAGGTCATCGCCCGCATCGTCGACGGCAGCGACTTCGACGAATTCAAGGCGCGCTACGGCACCACGCTGATCTGCGGCTTCGCCCACATCTACGGCGTCAAGGTTGGCATCATCGCCAACAACGGCATCCTGTTCTCCGAGTCGGCGCTGAAGGGCACCCACTTCATCGAACTGTGCTGCCAGCGCAAGATCCCGCTGGTGTTCCTGCAAAACATCACCGGCTTCATGGTCGGGCGCAAATACGAAAACGAGGGCATCGCCCGCAACGGCGCCAAGATGGTCACCGCGGTGGCGACGGCCGCCGTGCCGAAGTTTACCGTCATCATCGGCGGCAGCTTCGGCGCCGGCAACTACGGCATGTGCGGGCGCGCCTTCTCGCCGCGCTTCCTGTGGATGTGGCCGAACGCGCGCATCTCGGTGATGGGCGGCGACCAGGCCGCGTCGGTGCTGGCCACGGTCAAGCGCGACGGCATCGAAGGCAAGGGCGGCGCCTGGTCGGCCGACGAGGAGGCCGCGTTCAAGCAGCCGATCAAGGAACAGTACGAGCAGCAGGGCCATCCCTACTACGCCACCGCGCGGCTGTGGGACGACGGCGTCATCGACCCGGCCGACACCCGCATGGTGCTGGGGCTGGGCCTGTCGGCCGCGCTCAACGCCGAGATCCCGGACACCAAGTTCGGCGTGTTCCGCATGTAAAGGATTGTCGCTCATCCGCCCTACGGAAGTTTAATTTAGCGGCATTTGGGCCAGACCCCGGAATGACGCCCCTGGTTTTAAATAGGACACCACCGCATGCAATTCCACACCCTCAAGCTGAGCATCGAAGACAAGGTCGCCACCGTCACGCTGGACCGGCCCGACGTGCGCAACGCCTTCAACGAACAGAGCATCGCCGAACTGACGCTGGCCTTCGACGGCCTGGGCCGCAACGACAGCGTGCGCGCCATCGTGCTGGCGGCCAACGGCCCGGCCTTTTGCGCCGGCGCCGACCTGAACTGGATGAAGAAGATGGCCGGCTACAGCCACGCCGAGAACCACGCCGACGCGCTGCAACTGGCGCGGATGCTGCGCACCATCTACCTGTGCCCGCAGCCGGTGGTGGCCAAGGTGCAGGGCGATTGCTACGCCGGCGGCATGGGCC
Organism: Janthinobacterium sp. CG_23.3; assembly: GCF_046115965.1. Lineage (NCBI taxonomy): Bacteria > Pseudomonadati > Pseudomonadota > Betaproteobacteria > Burkholderiales > Oxalobacteraceae > Janthinobacterium > Janthinobacterium sp. CG_23.3. The sequence continues at coordinate 8,494 of NZ_JBJXIB010000091.1, forward strand.
TGGTGGCCGCTTGCGACATCGTCATCACGGCCGAAGAATCCAACTTTTGCCTAAGCGAAGTAAAATTGGGGTTGATACCGGCGACGATCTCGCCTTATGTCATCAAGGCGATGGGCGAAAACGCCGCGCGCCGCTACTTCCTGACCGCCGAGCGCTTTTCCGCGCGCGAGGCGCAGCGCATCGGCTTCGCACACGAAGTGGTGCCGGCCGACACGCTCGACGCCAAGACGGCGGAGCTCGTCAAGGCGCTGGTCAGCAACAGCCCGAACGCGGTGCGGCAAGCCAAGGCGCTAGTACGCGACGTCGCCGGCAAGCCGGTCACGCAGGAGCTGCTGGCCGACACCGCCGAACGGATCGCGCACATCCGCGCCTCGGAGCAGGGCCGCGAAGGCGTGCAGTCCTTCCTCGAAAAGCGCAAGCCGAATTGGCTGAATTAGTTTGGAGCAGTTTTGGAATTAGATAAGCAATCAACCTGGGTCGAACGCAGCCTGCGCAGCGTCTGGCATCCGTGCACCCAAATGCAGCATCATGCGCAGGGCGACAACCACGTGCCGCTGATCCCGGTCAGCCACGGCCGCGGCGCCTGGCTGTACGACCACGACGGCCGGCGCTACCTCGACGCCATCAGCTCGTGGTGGGTCAACCTGTTCGGCCACGCCAACCCGCGCATCAACGCGGCGCTGAAGGACCAGCTCGACCGGCTCGAACACGCGATGCTGGCCGGCTTCACCCACGAACCGGTGGTCCAGCTGTCGGAACGATTGTCCGACCTGACCGACAATGTTTTGGGGCACAGCTTCTACGCCTCCGACGGCGCCTCCGCCGTTGAAATCGCGCTGAAAATGAGCTTCCACGCCTGGCGCAACAGCGGCCAGACCGACAAGCAGGAATTCGTCTGCCTGAAGGGCGGCTACCACGGCGAAACCATCGGCGCGCTGGCCGTCACCGACGTCGCCCTGTTCAAGGACGCCTACGGCCCGCTGCTGCGCGCCTCGCACGTGGCCGCCTCGCCGGACGCGCGCCAGGCCGCCGAGGGCGAAACCGCGCAGGACGTGGCGCGCCGCGCCGCGCAAGACGTCGAGCGCCTGTTCGTCGAGCGCGGCCGCCACATCGCCGCCATCATCGTCGAACCGCTGGTGCAGTGCGCCACCGGCATGGCGATGCACGACCCGCTGTACCTGACGCTGGTGCGCGAACTGTGCGACCGCCACCAGGTCCACCTGATCCTCGACGAAATCGCCGTCGGCTGCGGCCGCACCGGCACCTTCTTCGCCTGCGAGCAGGCCGGCGTCTGGCCCGACTTCCTGTGCCTGTCGAAGGGCATCAGCGGCGGCTACCTGCCGCTGTCGCTGGTGATGACGCGCGAAGAGATCTACCAGGCCTTCTACAGCAGCGACGTGCGCCGCGGCTTCCTGCACTCGCACTCCTACACCGGCAACCCGCTGGCCTGCCGCGCCGCGCTGGCGACGCTGGACATCTTCCGCGAGGACCACGTGCTGGCCGCCAACCGCGTGCGCGCCGACCGCCTGAGCGCCGCGCTGGCGCCGCTGCAACAGCACGCGCGCGTGCGCCACTTCCGCCAGCGCGGCATGATCTGGGCCTTCGACGCCGTCGACGCCGCGCCGGACTTTTCGCGCCGCTTCTTCGCCAGCGCGGTCGAGCACGAACTGCTGCTGCGCCCGATCGGCGCTACCGTCTACCTGATGCCGCCGTACATCCTCGACGACGCGGAAATCGACGGCCTGGCGGCGCGCACCCTGGCCGTCTTCGAGCAAGTGATCGGGGCCTGACATGGAACTGATCGCCAAGCTGCAACAACAACTGCGCGGGCTCGACGAACGCGGCCTGATCCGCCGCCGCCGCGTCGTCGACACCCCGTGCGGCCCGCGCGTGACGGTTGACGGACGCGAACTGCTGGCCTTCTGCAGCAACGACTACCTCGGCCTGGCGGCGCACCCGCGCCTGGTCGCCGCGCTGCAAGAGGGCGCCCGGCGCTACGGCGTCGGCAGCGGCGCCTCGCACCTGATCAGCGGCCACAGCCGCGCCCACGCCGCGCTGGAGGAGCGCCTGGCCGAATTCGTCGGCGCCAACCTGGAATCACCGCGCGCGCTGTACTTGTGCACCGGCTACATGGCCAACCTGGCGGTGCTGACGGGCCTGAGCGGCGTCGACAAAAGCGCCGAAATCTTCTCCGAGTCGCTCAACCACGCCTCGCTGATCGACGGCGCGCGCCTGTCGCGCGTGGCCGTCAAAGTCTACCCGCACGCCGACCTGGCGGCGCTGGCCGCGCTGCTGGAGGCGAGCGCCTCCGCCACCAAGATCGTCGTCACCGACAGCGTCTTCAGCATGGACGGCAACCTGGCGCCGCTGCCGGCCCTGCTGGCCCTGTGCGAACGCCACGGCGCCTGGCTGGTCGTCGACGACGCGCACGGCTTCGGCACGCTGGGCGCCAACGGCCGCGGCGCGCTGGAACACTTCGACCTGCGCTCGCCCTACCTGGTCTACATGGGCACCCTGAGCAAGGCCGCCGGCGTCGGCGGCGCCTTCGTCGCGGCCCACGAGGCGGTGATCGACACGCTGATCCAGAAGGCCCGCCCCTACATCTACACCACGGCGGCGGCGCCGGCGCTGGCGCACGCGCTGCTGACCGGCATCGACCTGATCGCCGGCGACGAAGGCCGGCAGCGACGCGCCCAATTGCAGGCGCTGATCGCGCAAATCGGCGACGGCCTGCGCCTGAAACGCTGGACCCGGCTGGCCTCGCCGACGGCGATCCAGCCGCTGCTGATCGGCGCCAACGACGAAACCATGCGCGCCGGCGCCGCGCTGTACCAACAGGGTTTGTGGGTCGGCACGATCCGCCCGCCGACCGTACCGCCGGGCACCGCGCGCCTGCGCGTGACCCTCTCGGCCGGCCACACGCGCCAGGACGTGGCGCGCCTGGTCGGCGCTATCAACGAATTGGAAGGGAGCTGATATGAGCCTCAACGATCCCGTTCTCGCCATTGAGATCGAACCTGCGCCGGCGCCGGCGGCGGCGGGTATTCCGCACCGCTTCGCCTGCTTCGTCACCGGCACCGACACCGAAATCGGCAAGACGCTGACGTCGGCGGCGATGCTGCACGCGCTGGTGCAAACCGGCGTGCGCGCCTGCGGCATGAAGCCGGTGGCGGCCGGCGCCGAACTGCGCGACGGCGCCTGGCACAACGACGACGCCGACCGCCTGACCGAGGCCGGCAACGTCGGCATGCTGGCGACGCTGACCACGCCCTACCTGCTGCGGGAAGCGGCGGCGCCGCACATCGCCGCCGAACTCGAAGGCGTCAGCATCGAATCGGTGCCGATCCTGGCCGCCTACACCGAAATCGCCGCCGCCTGCGACGCCGTGGTGGTCGAGGGCGTCGGCGGCTTCCGCGTGCCGCTGTCGGCCGGCTTCGACACCGCCGACCTGGCGCAGCAGCTGGGCCTGCCGGTGGTGCTGGTGGTCGGCCTGCGCCTGGGCTGCATCAGCCACGCCCTGCTGACGGTCGAGGCGGTCGTCGCGCGCGGCCTGGTGCTGGCCGGCTGGGTCGCCAACGAACTGCAAGACGATATGAACTTCGCCGACGAGAACATCGAGGCGCTGGTCGAACGCATCCCGGCGCCGCTGCTGGGCCGGGTGCCGCGCCTGGCGCAGCCGACGGCCGCGGCGGCCGCCGAGTACCTGAATTTTTCATGCCTGCCGAACTGGCCGGGCAGCCACACCCCTACATTTGAACGTTGAAGGAAAAACCATGTCACAAACCCAGGCGCAAGCCACCAAATCCGTCGAACTGCACCGCCCGGTCGCCGCCATCACCCTGCCGGAGGCGGCCACCTGGCCGCTGGACGACGTGCTGGCGCTGTTCGACCTGCCGTTCAACGACCTGATGTTCCAGGCCCAGCAAAGCCACCGCCTGAACTTCCCGGACGGCGACGTCGAACTGGCCACGCTGCTGTCGATCAAAACCGGCGGCTGCGAGGAAGACTGCAGCTACTGCCCGCAGGCGGCGCGCTACGACACCGGCGTCGAAGCCAAGAAAATCCTCGACATCGACACCGTGCTCGACGCCGCGCGCCAGGCCCGCGCCAACGGCGCCACCCGCTTCTGCATGGGCGCGGCGTGGCGCAGCCCGAAGGAGCGCGACATGGAGAAGGTCGAACAGATGGTGCGTGAAGTCAAGGCCCTGGGCCTGGAAACCTGCGCCACCCTGGGCATGCTGGAAGAGGGCCAGGCCGACCGCCTGAAAAACGCCGGCCTGGACTACTACAACCACAACCTCGACACCGCGCCCGAGTTCTACGACAACGTCATCTCCACGCGCGAATACCAGGACCGCCTGGACACGCTGGGCCGGGTGCGCAGCGCCGGCCTGAAAGTGTGCTGCGGCGGCATCGTCGGCATGGGCGAAACGCGGCTGCAGCGCGCCGGCCTGATCGCCCAGCTGGCCAACCTGAACCCGTACCCGGAATCGGTGCCGGTCAACCACCTGGTGCAGGTCGAGGGCACGCCCCTGTACGGCATCGACGCGCTCGACCCGTTCGAATTCGTGCGCACCATCGCGGTGGCGCGCATCACCATGCCGAAGGCGCGCGTGCGCCTGTCGGCCGGGCGCCGCCAGATGGGCGAAGCGGTGCAATCGATGTGCTTCCTGGCCGGCGCCAACTCGATCTTCTACGGCGACAAGCTGCTCACCACCGACAACCCGGAAGCCGAAGACGACCGCGCGCTGCTCAACAAACTGGGCTTGAAAACCCGCGCCGCGACGCTCGATTCGGCGCCCAAGGAAAGCTGCGCCTGCTGATATCGGCGACGCATCGCGACGGCACTGGCGGCGCCTCGTAGGTCGGGTTAGCCCACCGGGCGTAACCCGACACGCGCCGCCAGCGCAATAGTATTACCGCAGCACCGTTCGCATACTAAAAAAATCCCTGCCGCCAGCTTGAGAAAGAGACCATGTTCACAAAAATCCTGATCGCCAACCGTGGCGAGATTGCATGCCGGGTGGCCGCTACCGCGCGCCGCATGGGCATGAAAACCGTCGCCGTGTACTCGGAGGCGGACGCCAACGCAAAACATGTCGCGGCGTGCGATGAGGCAGTTCTGATCGGACCGGCAGCGGCCAAGGAAAGCTATCTGTGCGGCGACAAGATCATCGCCGTCGCGCTGGCCACCGGCGCCCAGGCGATCCACCCCGGCTACGGCTTCCTGTCCGAGAACGCCGACTTCGCCGACGCCTGCGCCAAGGCCGGCCTGGTGTTCATCGGACCGCCGGCCTCGGCGATGCGCGCGATGGGCTCGAAATCGGCCGCCAAGTCGCTGATGGAAAAAGCCAAGGTGCCGCTGGTGCCGGGCTACCACGGCGAGGTCCAGGACGCCGACTTCCTGCACGCCGAGGCCGACAAAATCGGCTATCCGGTGCTGCTGAAGGCCTCCGCCGGCGGCGGCGGCAAGGGCATGCGCGTCATCGAGAACTCGGCCGACTTCAAGGCCGCGCTGGCGTCCTGCAAGCGCGAGGCGATCAGCTCCTTCGGCGACGACAAGGTGCTGGCCGAGAAATACCTGTCGCGCCCGCGGCACATTGAAATCCAGGTGTTCGCCGACACGCTGGGCAACTGCATCTACCTGTTCGAACGCGACTGCTCGGTGCAGCGGCGCCACCAGAAAGTGCTGGAAGAGGCGCCGGCGCCGAACATGCCGGCCGAGCGCCGCGCCGCCATGGGCGAGGCCGCCGTCGCCGCCGCCAAGGCGGTCGGCTACGTCGGCGCCGGCACCGTCGAATTCATCGCCAACCAGGACGGCTCGTTCTACTTCATGGAGATGAACACGCGCCTGCAGGTCGAGCACCCGGTCACCGAAATGATCACCGGCACCGACCTGGTCGAATGGCAGTTGCGCGTGGCCTTCGGCGAAGCGCTGCCGAAGCGGCAGCACGAACTGGCCATCCACGGCCACGCGATCGAGGCGCGCATCTACGCCGAAAATCCGGAAAAAGGCTTCCTGCCGTCGATCGGCACGCTGCGCCACATGCACACGCCGGACGCCGTGGCGTTCGCGCTGGGCGGGATACAAGGCAGCGGCGTGCCCGCCGCCGTGCGCATCGACTCCGGCGTGCGCCAGGGCGACGCCATTTCGCCGTTCTACGACCCGATGATCGCCAAGCTGATCGTCTGGGGCGCCGACCGCCGCGAGGCGCTGGCGCGCATGTCGCAGGCGCTGGCGGAATACCAGATCGTCGGCCTGGCCAGCAACATCGCCTTCCTCAAGCGCCTGGTCGAGGGCGCGGCGTTTTCCAACGCCGACCTCGACACCGGCCTGATCGAGCGCAACCAGGAGCAACTGTTCCCGGCGCCGCGGCCGGCGCCGCCGGGCGCGCTGGCGCTGGCGGCGGTGGCGCTGATCGTCGCCGAGAAGGAACAGGCGGAGGCGCAGTCGGCCAACCATCCGTCCGACCCGTGGGGCAACGCGCTGGGCTGGCGCCTGAACAGCGCCTTCCAGCGCCGGCTGTCGTTCACCGACGAGTACGCGCAGGCGACCGAGGCCAAGGCCTACCTGGGCGAGGTCGAATACCACAACGACGGCTGGCTGCTGAACCGCCAGCCGCTGACGCTGATGACGCGCGACGGCCTATACCTGAGCGTCAAACTGGGCGACAACGCGGTGCACGGCACGGTGCGCCGCGACGGCGAGCTGTTCCACGTGTTCACCGGCGGCGAGCACTACGCGCTGCACTACAACGACCCGATGGCGCACGCCGGCGAGGCCGAGGCAGAAGGCGGCCGCCTGACCGCGCCGATGCCCGGCAAGGTGGTGGCGGTGCTGGTTGGCGCCGGCCAGGAAGTCAAGAAGGGCGATCCCCTGGTCATCATGGAGGCGATGAAGATGGAACACACCATCGCCGCGCCGCACGACGGCCTGGTCGAGGAAATCCTCTACACGGTCGGCGACCAGGTTGCCGACGGCGCCCCGCTGCTGGCATTCAAAGCCGTTTAACGGGAGGCCAGGCTATGCATATTCTGATACACCGGGCCGACGGCGACACCGATCCATGGGTCGCCGACTTCGCCGAACTGCTGCCCGAGGCCGAGGTGGTGGTCTGGCGCGAGGGCGAGAAGGCGCGCCCCTGCGACTACGCGCTGGTGTGGTCGCCGCCGCAGGCGATCCTGCGCGAGCTGAGCGAAGTGAAGGCGATTTTCAACGCCGGCGCCGGCGTCGACGCCATCCTCAAGTTCGGCGACGCGCTGCCGGCCCACGTGCCGGTGGTACGCCTGGACGACGCCGGCATGGGCGTGCAGATGGCCGAATACGTCACGCACGCGGTGCTGCGCTACTTCCGCCGCTTCGACGAATACGAGGCGCAGGCCCGCGCCGGCCAGTGGCGCCCGCTGCCGACCCACCGCAAGGAGGACTTTTCCGTCGGCGTGCTCGGCGCGGGCGTGCTGGGCGGGCGCGTGCTGGAGGCGCTGGCGCCGTTCGGCTTCCCGCTGCGCGGCTGGAGCCGCACGCGGAAGCAGCTGGCCGGGGTCGAATGCTTCAGCGGCGCCGACGGCCTCGACGCCTTCCTGCGCGGCACCCGCGTGCTGGTGTGCATGCTGCCGCTGACGCCCGACACCCACAACCTGCTCGACCGCGCCAAGTTGTCGTCGCTGCTGCCGTCGGCCTACCTGATCAACGTCGCCCGCGGCGCCCACGTGGCCGAACCGGACCTGCTGACGTTGATCAAATCGGGCCGCATCGCCGGCGCCACGCTGGACGTGTTGCGCAACGAGCCGCTGCCGATGCAGCACCCGTTCTGGCAGGAGCCGCGCATCACGCTGACGCCGCACATCTCGGCGCTGACCGTGCGGCGCGACAGCGTCGCGCAAATCGCCGAAAAAATCCGCCGCCTCGAAGCCGGCCTGCCGGTCGCCGGCCTCGTCAACCGCCAACAAGGATACTGATATGTACGCCCAAGCCAGCCTGCCGCACCATGTGAAAATCGTCGAAGTGGGGCCGCGCGACGGCCTGCAAAACGAGAAGGACACCATCGCCGCCGCCGTCAAGGTCGAGTTGATCGACCGGCTCAGCCGGGCCGGCTTCGCCAACATCGAGGCGGCCTCGTTCGTGTCGCCGAAATGGGTGCCGCAAATGGCCACCAGCAGCGAGGTGATGGCCGCCATCGCGCGCCGCCCGGGCGTAATCTACTCGGCGCTGACGCCCAACATGCAGGGCTTCGACGCCGCGCTGGCGGCCGGCGCCGGCGAAGTCGTCATCTTCGGCTCGGCCTCGGAGGCGTTCTCGCAAAAGAACATCAACTGCTCGATCGCCGAATCGATCGCCCGCTTCGAGGGCGTGGCCAAGGCGGCCAAGGAACACGGGGTGCGCCTGCGCGGCTCCATCAGCTGCGCCTTCGGCTGCCCGTACCAGGGCGAGGTGCCGCTGGACGCGGTGGCCGACGTGGTCGGGCGCATGCGCGACCTGGGCTGCGACGAGATCGACATCGCCGACACCATCGGCGTGGCGACGCCGCGCCAGACCCAGGCGGTGATGCTGCGCGCGGCGCGGGAATTCGACGTCAAGCGCCTGTCCGGCCACTTCCACGACACCTACGGCCAGGCGCTGGCGAACATCTACGCCAGCCTGGAAGTGGGTATCGCCATCTACCACTCGTCGGTGTCGGGCCTGGGCGGCTGCCCGTACGCCAAGGGGGCCACCGGCAACGTCGCCACCGAGGACGTGCTGTACCTGATGCGGGGGCTGGGCATCGACACCGGCATCGACCTCGACCTGGTGGTCGACGCCGGTCAGTTCATCTCGGCGCACCTGGGCCGCAAGGGCGCCAGCCGCGCCGGCAACGCCATCGCCGCCAAGCGCGCGGGGTAGGCAAAAGGGAAGTTCATGCATCGAATAATCGAATAGGTAACTTCAATATTATTCGATTGCATGAACCATTGGCGCAGTGGATGATGTCTCATTCTCAACTGTACATTGAAAGCGAACATGTCACTACTGGACAGCACGGTCGCCAAATTCATGCCGCTGATTCCCAAGGCCGTCGTCAAGAAAATCTCGACCCGCTACATCGCCGGCGAATCGATCCAGGACACGATCGCCTGCATCCAAAGGCTGAACCGCGGCGGCTGCTGCGCCACGGTCGACTTCCTCGGCGAGGTCATCACCCGCAAGAGCGAGGCGCTGGCCAACGCCGCCGAATACATCCAGGTCATCGAGGCGATCCACCGCCACGGCCTGGACGCGAACATTTCCATCAAGCCGAGCGCGATGGGTCTGCTGCTGGACGAGGCCTTCTGCCACGAGACCGTGGCATCGATTGTCGAGGCGGCCGCCGCGCGCGGGATCTTCGTGCGCATCGATATGGAAGACGTCAGCTGCACGCAGAAGGAAATCGAGCTGCTGCTCACGCTGCGGGAGAGTTACCAGAACGTCGGCATCGTGCTGCAGGCCTACCTGAAGCGCACCTACAACGACGCCGAGCTGTTGATCGGGCGCGGTGCCAACCTGCGCTTCTGCAAGGGCATCTACAAGGAAGATCCGGCCGTCCTGGTGCAAGGGGCCGGCGACAACCGCAACGCCATCAACCGGCATTTCCTGCACCATGTGCAGAGCGCCTTCAAAGCCGGCACCTATGTCGCGATCGCCACCCACGACGAGAACTTGCTGAACCAGATCACCGGCTTGATCGCGACGCTGCGGCCGGCTGCGGACAAGTACGAGTTCCAGATGTTGCTGGGCGTGTGCGAACCGCTGCGCGACAAGTTGAAGGCGCAGGGCCACAAGGTGCGCGTCTACGTGCCGTATGGCAGCGACTGGTACGGCTACAGCACGCGCCGCATGAAGGAAAACCCGCAAATCGCCGGTTACATTTTCAAGGCGCTGATGTTCGGTTGAGGTGGCGGGAAATGGATGCCGTTAAGTTATCGGCAAGCAGGGCGTCTCGCTCGACTACTGGGACGGCGAGTAAAAGCCAGTCGCGGGCGGCTTGGCGTGCATCCGCTGGTATGGGGTTTACCCGCTGAGCTACCGTCCTCTCAAAAAGATGATGGATGAGCGCGGCGTATCGGTGGATCATTCGTCGATCAACCGGTGGGTAGCGCGCTTCCTGGCGTTCATCGAAAAGATGGCCCGCAGACACAAGCGTCAGGTCGGAGACGGGCGGGAAATCAGTCGCTCAGCAGCCAGCGCTGCCCAACGTAGTCGATCACCACGCAGCGACCCGCCAATGGGCGCAATCCCAGGACGCCGATCAGTGGCTCGGACAGTTGAAATTTGCGCACCTGGCAGTATGAAACCAAGGCCTGGCGCAGGTTTTTCCCGGCAACAGTCATGTGCCCGGCAACCACCGCCTCGTAGCAGGCGGACGATTCGACATCCTTGGCGTTGGTCGCATTGAATGCCCGGACTCGGTCATTGACTTTGAGTGGCAATCCGCCCGACAGGGCTTCCCACTGCGTCGCGTTGAGTGCGGCCAGACCAAACCTGGCGGCCCCCGTGTCGAGCAACATTTGACCACGCAATCCATTATCAAGAACGACATCGACTAGCGGGTGCCCCCCCTCCGTGCCGGAACGCAGGTAGCGCATTGGCTGGGCGGCGGGATCTTTCCCCAAGTTTGACCCAGCCGCGAACGCGAACCGGTCGCCGCCGAGATCCACCGTCAGGGTGCCATGGTCGAAGAAGGCGTTCCCTACAGTCGCAAGCACCCCGGCGCACGCCTGGCCCTGTAGTGGCCCCAAATTTGCCGCGTCGGCCTCAATCTCGCGCTCGACATCGCCCACGCGCAGTGTCACGCGGACCGGACGGGGCGGGGCCCCGGCGGGCCTCTGGCTGTGCCACAGGATGCTCATGCTGGCCCCGGTATCGAGCTGGACATGGCAGTTCCTTCTATTGACTGTCGCGCGCAGCAACAGCGCAACGCGCTCGCTGCCAAAGTCCAGCTCGTCACTGACGCCAACGTCGAAATCGTGCCACGCCGGTTCGATGGCTTGTGCGGAAGCGTTGGCCAATACCAGCATGGCCAGCAGTAAGAGAGCGTGCATCGACATGGAGCTCGCATGGAAATTAGTCGAAATATGTTTGCTGCGAAGAATTATTATTATAGTCTATTATTTAATTTCGCCAGCGCCGACCGCGTGACTCCCTTCGCCTCGTTGACGACGACCCAGCTCGCCGCGTGATTGCAATGCGCGGACGGCTGCCAAGGTGTTCTTGCCGGCGCCGAACTCATGCGGATGATTCGCAAAGGTCGCTGTGCGATCGACGCCGCCGCCATGTCGTTCGCCGAGCAATTCTACGCATCGACGCGGCAGAACCGGGCAGGGCGGGCGTCGCGCCTGGCGATGTCGACGGCGAATAAAAAAAAGACCCAAAAGCCAGAAGCTGTTGAGTCTTTTTTTTACTTCCAATTCTGGTCGGAGTACAAGGATTCGAACCTTGGACCCCCTGGTCCCAAACCAGGTGCGCTACCGGGCTGCGCTACACTCCGAAGACCAAGATAATACAGGCCATATCGAATTCGGTCAAGGGCTCTCCCCCAAGAATTGTTGGCGCAAAGCGGTTGCCGTTCATTGCGCGCGCGCCCGCGCCGCCAACCGCCGGCGCCGCCGGCTATTCCCCGGCGTCGGCCTTCATCTGCAGGGCGCGGTCGTACAGCGCGTTCTTCTTGCGCCCGGTGATTTGCGCGGCCAGCCCGGCCGCCTGCTTGACGCTGCATTCGGCCAGCAGGATCGCCAGGATGCGCTCGGCCTCGGCCTCTTCGGCGTCCTGCGCCTCGGTCGCGCCCTCCAGCAAGACCACGTATTCGCCTTTTTCGCGGTGCGGGTCGGCGCCGATCCAGGCCACGGCGTCGGCCAGCGGGCAGCGGTGGATTTCCTCGAACATCTTGGTCAGCTCGCGCGCGAACACCACCTGGCGGGTTGGCTCGAAGGCCGCCGCCAACGCGCCGGCGCACTCGAGGATGCGGTGCGGCGCCTCGTAGAACACCATCGTCGCGCTGACCGTGCGCAGGCTGTGCAGCACGTTTTCGCGCTGCTTGGCCTTGGCCGGCAGGAAGCCGACAAAGTAGAACTGGTCGTTCAGCAGGCCGCTGGCCGAAATCGCCGTGATGGCCGCCGAGGCGCCCGGCAGCGGCAGCACGCGCAGGCCGGCCGCGCGCACCGCGTCGACGATGCGCGCGCCCGGGTCGGAGACGGCCGGCGTGCCGGCGTCGGACACCAGCGCGATGCGCTCGCCCGCCAGCAGGCGCGCGATCAGCACTTCGGCCACTTCGCGCTCGTTGTGCTGGTGCGCCGCGATCAGCGGCTTGTTCAGGCCGAAGCGGGTCATCAGGTGCGCGGTGTTGCGGGTATCCTCGCAGGCGACCGCGTTGACCAGGCTTAAAAGGTGCAGCGCGCGCAGGCTAATATCGGTGACATTGCCGATCGGGGTCGCCACTACGTACAATGTTGAGATAGGATAGGCTTGGAGTGCCGCCTCGGCAATGACGGGCAGGCTGGCGATGGAACTGGATTCTTGTACGGTCATGGGGGCTTGGATGCTTGCTAATAGTGTGAAGGTACTGCTGCTCAGTACGGCAATCGGAATGATAAGCGCGTGCAGCACGCCGTGCGACGCGCCCGGCCGATTGTGCGCGCCAATCTCGTCAATTACAAGCGCGCCGGCGCCCGCGCCGCCGGCTTCGGCGCCGCGGCCGGAACCGCAGCCGGCACCCGAGCCGGCGCCCGAGACCTTCAGCGTCGACAGCCCGGACCCGGGCGCCGCGCCGGCCACGCCGGCCTCGCCGGCGCCGGCGCCGGCCGCCGCCGCCCCGGGCGCGGCGCGCGGCGGCGCGCCGGTCCGTATCGCGCTGTTGCTGCCACTGCGTTCGGAAACGCTGGGCCAGGCCGCCGAATCGCTGCGCGCCGGCTTCATGGCCGCCTACGAGCGCGACCGCGACGGCTTCGTCGTCAGCGTCATCGGCACCGGCGAGGCGCCCCAGGACGTGCTGGCCAGTTACGCCCAGGCCCAGGAGCAGCAGGACATCCTGGTCGGCCCGCTGGCGCGCTCGGCCGTCACGGCGGTGGCCGCCAGCGCGCTGGTGCGCAAGCCGACCATCGCGCTGAACTATCCGGAAGGGCGCGGCAGCGCCGGCGGCGCGACGCTGCCGCCGGCGATGCTGGCGATGGGCCTGTCGATCGAAGACGAGGCGCGCCAAGCCGCGGCCTGGGCCGCCAACGAGCAAGCGGCCGGCACCGCGCTGATCCTGTCGGCCGGCGCGCCGTGGCAGAAGCGCATCGCCAGCGCCTTCGCCGCCCAGTGGCAACGCCAGGGGCGCAGCTCCGAGAGCGTCGACATGACGGCGCTCAACGGCTACCTCAGCGACTCCGAACTGGTGCAGCTGCGCGCGCGCGTGCAGGCCTCCCCGCCCGGGCTGCTGTTCGTGGCGATGGACGCCGACCAGGCGCGCCAGCTGCGCGTGGCGCTCGGCGCCGAGCTGCCGATGTACGGCACCTCTTCGCTCAACCCCGGCGCCGGCCGCGGCGAGCCGGGACCGCAGATGGACGGCGTGCGCCTGCTCGACCTGCCCTGGCAGGTGCAGCGCGACCATCCGGCGGTGATGGTCTATCCGCAGCCGCTGGCCGTCGACGGGCGCCGCCCGAGCGCCGACATGGAGCGCCTGTACGCGCTCGGCATCGACGCCTTCCGGGTGGCGCGCGAAATCGCGCTGCAGCCGGCGGCGCGCTTCAAGCTCGACGGCGTCACCGGCAAGCTGACGGTCAGCTTCGGCCAGGGTCCGGCCAGCTTCGAGCGGGTCGAGCAGGCCGCCATGTACCAGCACGGCGTGCTGGCGCCGCTGCCGGCGCCGCTCCGCTAAGCGCCGGCGGCCATGCCGAACGGGCGCCCGACCGACAAGCAGCGCCAGGGCCGGCTCGGCGAGGACGCCGCGCTGGCGCACCTGCTGGCGCGCGGCCTGGTCCTGGTGCAGCGCAATTTCCGCTGCAAGGGCGGCGAAATCGACTTGATCATGCGCGAGCGCGGCGACCTGGTGTTCGTCGAGGTGCGCCAGCGCGCCGGCGCGAGCCACGGCGGCGCCGCCGCCAGCGTCACGCCGGCCAAGCGCAAACGCCTGGTCCTGGCGGCCCAAGTCTACCTGCTGGGCCTGAAAACCCTGCCGCCGTGCCGCTTCGACGTGGTGGCCATCGACGCCGGCGCGCTGTCCTGGCTGCGCAACGCCATCGACACCTGACAGCGCCGAAGTGTAAGCATATTTAACCGTGCTTGCACGCCTCGGCGCGCGCCTGCACTATAATCGGCAGCTATGAATAATCAACGCATAATCTCGCACTTCCACGAAAGTGCCGAACTCAAAATCCAGTCCGCCACGGTATTGGCGCAACCGATCATGGCGGCGGTCGAACTGATGTTCGCCGCCCTCTCGAACGGCAATAAGATTCTGGCTTGCGGTAACGGCGGTTCCGCCGCCGACTGCCAGCACTTCGCCGCCGAGCTGGTGGGACGCTTCGAACGCGAACGCTTTCCGCTGCCGGCGCTGTCGCTGGCGACCGACACCTCGATCCTGACCGCCGTCGGCAACGACTACAGCTACCGCGAGATCTTCTCGAAGCAGGTGCAGGCCTTCGGCCAGGCCGGCGACATCCTGCTGGCCATTTCGACGTCGGGCAACTCGGCCAACGTGATGGCGGCGATCGAGGCGGCGTTGGAACGCGAAATGCGGGTGGTCGCAATGACCGGCAAGGGCGGCGGCGCCATCGGCAAGATGCTCACCGACGCCGACGTGCATATCTGCGTGCCGGCCGAACGCACCGCGCGCATCCAGGAAGTCCATTTAACCACCATTCACTGCATCTGCGACGGCATCGACGTCGCGTTGTTCGGAGGAGACGAGAATGATTAACAAAGACGCCGGCCCTGGCTGGTCGCGCATGCAACGCCCATTGGCGGCCGCACTGTTGTGCGGCGCGATGCTCACCACCCTGTCGGGCTGCGTCGAAATGATCATTGGCGGCGCCGTCATGAGCACCGTCGCCGCGTCGGACCGGCGCACCCTGGGCGCGCAGACCGAGGACAAGGCCATCGCCGTCAAGGGCGAAGTGCGCATCCCGAAAATCGTCGGCGAGGACGGCCACGTCAACATCGCCAGCTTCAACCGCCGCGTCCTGCTGACAGGCGAAGTGCCCAGCGAGGCGAGCAAGGCCGCCGTCGAGCGCGAAGTGCGCGCTATCGACGGTGTGCGCAACATCGCCAACGAGCTCCAGGTCGGTCCGGCCTCGACCTATACCTCGCGCTCCAGCGACACGCTGATCACCACCAAGGTCAAGGCCAGCCTGGTCGACATGAAAACCATCTCGGCCAACTCCTTCAAGGTCGTCACGGAGCGCGGCACGGTCTACATGATGGGCCGCGTGACCCAGCGCGAAGGCGGCATCGGCGGCGACATCGCCCGCGGCGTGAGCGGCGTGCAGCAAGTGGTCAAGATGTTCGACTACATCACCGAAGACGAGCTGCGGCAGATGCGGCCCGACTCGGCCAGCGCGGAGAAGTAAGACCAGGGCGCCACCCGGGGACCGGCCGCGGCCCTAAGACGGGCTTAAGCCGGCCGGGCTATCATTTCCATACTGGCCGCCCATCGGCTGCATACTTCGTCTGAAAACTCTATGTCCACCACCACCACCACCGCCTCCAAGTCCTGGCTCAAGCCGGCCATCGCCGTCGTCGCGCTCGCCGCAGCGGGCGTCGCCGCCTACGTCTCGCTGAACACCCGCGCCAGCGCGCCGGACGTGACCTTCATCGGCATCAAAGGCGAAAAAATCACGCCGCAAAGCCTGCAGGGCAAGGTGGTGATGGTGAATTTCTGGGCCACCTCGTGCACCACCTGCGTGGCCGAGATGCCGAAAATGGTCCAGACTTACAATAAATATAAGTCGCAGGGCCTGGAATTCGTCGCCGTCGCGATGAAATACGACCCGGCCAACTACGTCGTCAACTACGCCGAAACGCGCCAGTTGCCGTTCAAGGTCGCCATCGACGTCAGCGGCGACGCCGCCAAAGCGTACGGCGACGTCGCGCTGACGCCGACCACCTTCGTCATCGACAAGCACGGCAAGATCATCAAGCGCTACGTCGGCGAGCCCGATTTCGCCGCCTTGCACAAGCTGCTGGAAGAGGCGCTGCAAGGCTGATAGCGCCGGCGCCCCCTTGAATCCACGTGACTATTCAGCCTGAGCGTACAGCGTAGAAAGTTGTTGTAAACGAATCGTGGATAACGCATCATGCGTGCATGCCACCAAAACCGCCCCGCC